>JASFJH010000070.1:0-8469 GCA_050122215.1 Granulosicoccaceae bacterium
CCCCGTTGCTGGGCAGAGTATTCTTGATGTGGGCAGTGGCAGTGGTTACTTTAGCCGGCATTTTGCGGATGCAGGTTTGCAGGTTACCGGTGTCGATCCCGATCCAGCCATGAATCAGTATGCCCGTGCCTCAGGTAGTAAGGTAAATTACATACAAGGCGACGCGCAGCGGTTGCCGTTTCCTGATAAGGCTTTTGATTATTGCGCGGCGGTAACGAGCCTGTGTTTTATCGATGAGCCACAAATGGCATTGACAGAAATGTGGCGAGTATGTCGGCACGGCATGGTATTGGGATTGTTAAACCGCAACAGCCTGCTGTATCTCATGAAATACCAGCACGGCGGCTACCGTGGTGCCCGCTGGGATACGGTGTCAAAGGTTTGTCATTGGTTGCAGGCTCTCACGCCGAGCCCGGAAGTAACGATTCGTTCTGCAATATGGTTGCCGTATGGTGGAAGGTTGTCGCAGAAGGTAGAGTCGCTCATGCCTGCGCAATTACCGTGGGGTGGTTTTTTGGCGATTGGGTTGAAAAAACGGAAATAAGTCAGTGTCATGCACGCAACATTACCATTATTGAAAAATTCGGACTTTCCTGCGGTTAAGCGCGGCAAGCTGGAGACCCTGCAGGTTAATCTCGGTTACCGCTGTAACCAGTCCTGCCAGCATTGCCATGTGAATGCCGGCCCGAACCGCAAGGAGGTCATGTCACGCGACAATATCGAGGCCGTGCTGGATTTCCTGTGCAGAAGCGGTGTGAAGACCCTGGACCTGACCGGTGGCGCGCCGGAAATGCACCCGGAGTTTCGTTATCTTGTTAGCGAAGCGCGTGCATCAGGTGTACATGTTATTGATCGTTGTAACCTGACTATTCTCAATGAGCCGGGTTACGAAGACATGGCGGAGTTTCTCGCCAGTCAGCGGGTCGAGCTGGTGGCCTCGCTGCCTTGTTATCTCGAGGAAAACGTCGATACGCAGCGTGGCAATGGCGTGTATTACTCCAGTATGCAGGCGATGCACAAGCTTAACGCGCTTGGCTATGGACAACAGGATAGCGGGTTGGTACTGAATCTTATGTACAATCCTACGGGCCCTTATTTACCGCCCGACCAGGCGCAGCTTGAAGCAGACTACAAGTACGAGCTGGACCGACGTGAAGAGCTTGTCTTTAACAACTTGCTGACACTGACGAATATGCCTATCCAGCGTTTTGGCAGCATGCTCATATCGAAAGGGCAGTTCGACGAGTATATGCAGTTGCTCAAGTCTGCCTACCAGCCCTGTAATCTTGAAAATGTGATGTGCCGTAGCCTCATCAGCGTCGACTGGCAGGGTATCGTCTATGACTGTGACTTCAACCAGATGCTGGGTCTGCCCTTAAAGCAGGACGAACGCGCCAATATGCATTTACGTGAGATCGCTACGCAGGATATCGAAGGAAACCCCATAGTTGTCGCCGATCACTGTTATGGCTGTACGGCCGGGCAGGGTGCCAGTTGTGGCGGGGCGCTGAGCACCTGATTGGTGGTGAGTTCCTTTAGAAAAATATCAGTCATTATTCCGACGCTGAATGAGTCGGAATGGATAGTGCCGTTATTGCATGACCTGCAAGCACTGCGTGAGCATGGGCATGAAATCATTGTCGTCGACGGTGGCAGTCTGGATGACACAAGGAACATTGCCGGACCGCTGACGGACAGCGTCATCGCTTCCGAGAGAGGCAGGGCAAAGCAGCTGAACCAGGGCGCATCTGTCGCAACGGGCGAGGTGTTGTGGTTTGTGCATGCCGACAGCACCGTCCCCGCAGATGCGGAGGTCCGGATCCTGGAAGCACTGTCAGACGGTCAATGTTGCTGGGGCCGTTTTGCTGTGCAGTTGTCAGGCCGCAATCCCGTATTCAGGATCATAGAACGCATGATGAACCTGCGCTCATGTGTCTCCGGGATCGTTACGGGTGACCAGGGGCCGTTTGTGCTCCGCAGGACATTTGAGCAGGCCGGTGGTTTCCCGGATATTGCCCTGATGGAAGATGTCAGGCTGAGCCGGCGACTCAAGCGCTATTCGCGACCGGCGTGTGTCCGTGCAAGGCTGCTCACCTCGAGCCGGCGCTGGGAGCAGAACGGACTTATCAAGATCGTTTTATTGATGTGGTGGTTACGGTTTGCGCATTTCCTGGGGCTCAGCCCGTCGCGCCTCGCGCACTGGTACGGTTATCAGCAGTATGAGCACAATAACGCTGCGGCCGTACTCGTGTTCGCCCGCGCACCCGTGCCGGGCCAGGCAAAAACCCGGCTGATCCCGGCGCTCGGCGAACAGGGCAGTGCCGAACTGCACAGGCGACTGGTCAGGCAGACACTGGATACGGTTACGGCGATAGAGGGGGTGGACGTGCAATTATGGTGTACGCCTGACACATCGCACCCGTTTTTTGGCGAATTGCTGAATACCTGTCCTGTACGCCTGCGGGGACAGAAGGGCAATGACCTGGGGGAACGTATGCATGCCGCATTCGAATCGGCATTGCGTGATCATGATCATGCAGTGCTCATCGGCACGGATTGCCCTGAACTGTGCGTAGATGACATCAGGCAGGCCTTGCAGGCGCTGCGCGAGGGTCAGGATGTCGTACTGGGGCCCGCTAAAGACGGCGGTTATGTTTTGATCGGGCTGTCACAAAGTCACGCCGCACTGTTTGCGGGGATCGACTGGGGTACACCAGCCGTACTCGCGCAGACGCATGAGCGGGTCAAGCAGGCGGGCTTGCGAATGTTTGAATTAGCTGTCCGGCATGATCTCGATGATCCCGCCGACCTGGAACGGTTTCCGGAACTAATGACCGCAGACACGAATCATAGTCACTGATACTCATAGACAAAGGCTTACTCATGTTTTCATGGCTCGACAAAATCAATCTCGGCACACTTGCAATCATTGCACTGTTTCTGGGCCTGGCGCCGTTTGCCCCGGAACCTCATTTATGGGAGAAGCTGAAAATGCTGGCGGCGGGGACGCTGGTCAAACCGCTCGATATCTTTGACTTGTTCCTGCATGGCAGCCCGGTGGTATTGTTGCTGCTCAAGCTCGCGCGCATGGCGTCCAGTAAAACGGCATGAAACCGGTACTTGTGTTTGTTTATAATGCCGACAGCGGCCTGTTCAATATGCTGAGTGATATCGGGCACAAGCTGTTTTCACCGGCCACTTACCGGTGCCGGTTGTGTGACATTACGCATTCCTATTTCAGTATGCGCGGCGAGTGGAAAGACTATATTGAACGGTTGGGACTTGAGTGCGAGTTCCTGCATCGTGACGAGTTCCAGGCTCAATACGCATCCGGTGATAACGGATTTCCGGCCGCCTATATAAAAGAGACAGACGGCCTCCGGCGCTGTCTTGGCCCGCATGAGATTAATTCATGTACATCGATGGATGAATTAAAGACATTGATAAAGAACTGCTGCCTGCCGGCAGTCTGATCCAGACATTGTAAGGGTATAGACGATGAGTGATAGACATACAGACGAGATCCGACAGAAGGTTCGTGACAGTTATTCAAAAGTTGCTGATGCCAGTAATAACGGCGAGTGCTGTGGCGAGGCCTCCAGTTGCTGTGGCGTATCCGAGGACGCCCAGATCAATGCGATCATTTCCACGCGGCTGGGTTACTCGGAAGATGACCGCAAGAATGTGCCCGAAGGTGCCGATATGGGGCTGGGCTGCGGTAACCCGCGTGCGATTGCGGGCCTGCAACCGGGCGAGATCGTTGTGGACCTGGGCAGTGGTGGTGGCTTCGATGCCTTTCTCGCCGCCAATGAAGTCGGCGATCAGGGCCGCGTGATCGGAATTGATATGACGCCCGGGATGCTGAGCAAGGCACGGGTAAATGCAGAGAAAGGCCATTTCACGAACGTGGAGTTTCGCCTCGGCGAGATTGAATACCTGCCGGTTGCCGACGCCAGTATTGATGTCATCATATCCAACTGCGTGATCAACCTGTCGCCACACAAACCGCAGGTATTCCGCGATGCGTTCCGTGTCCTCAAGCCGGGCGGGCGCCTGGCGATTTCCGATGTGGTGGCGACGGCTGAATTACCTGAGGACATCAAGCAGGATATGGCGCTCCATTCTGCGTGCGTGTCCGGGGCATCGGCTATCGAGGAGCTGGAATCGATGCTGCGGGAAGCAGGCTTCATTGATATCCACATCGCACCGAAGGACGAGTCGCGGGAGTTTATCCGTGAGTGGGCGCCGGGCAGGGGTGTTGAGGATTACGTCGTGTCGGCAACGATCGAGGCCATCAAGCCAGCGGCAGGCGACAGGTCCTGTTGTGGTTAGGTTTGCGCCCGCAATGCGTACCAACGGCGGCCCCTGGGCCGGGCCTGTTGGATGGCTTCGCGCAACGCTGTCTTGAGCTGCCCGATATCACCGGCCTGGTCACGGGCATAACTGACCTGTGACAGCTCACCGAGCAGGCCGGCTACTTTTTCATCTTCGCTATACCGCTTTTGCCAGTGTACAAGCCAGCCCGACAGGCTCAGGTTGGCTGGCCAGCCTTCCGCGCAGGCGAACTGGCGCAGACTGTTACGCAGCATATGCGCGTCCTTGCTGGCAACCAGGCTTGCCAGTGCAGCGCGACGGGCATTTGTGCGCTGACGCCATGCCGCCCAACCATCATGAATTATTTTTGCGCTGACGCTGAGCAACGCGAGCAGCAACAGGCCGAGCAGAATGCGCCAGCCCATGCCGATAACCCATAGTCGTTGCGGCTGGTGGCGCAGCGTTTCCAGCCTGGCCGTCTCCGGGTCGAAGTACTGCACGCGTAATGCCGGCAGCGCAGTGCGGCCGTTATCAGCAGGTTTGAACGGCACCTCGTGGCTAACCCGGGCTTGTATGCCGGCAGGGGCATGAGCGATGCTGTGTTCTGAACCGGCCGGCAAAAACGTGATGGCCTGATCGGATTTAAGCTGGCGCAGGACAGGTGGCATCCACAAGGGTGAGACCTTGTCACCTTGCAGCCGGATATGCCAGTAGGCGAGTCGTTGCGGTTGCAACAAGGCAGCAGGGGTAACGTCACTCGACACCCTGATCTTGCCAACGGGTATGGTCGGGGGAAGATAGGCGGGCAACGCCTTGACCTTGATAGTCAGTGGCGGCAGGTAATATTTGCGCTTCACCACGCCACTGAGGCGGTAATCGATGGCCGGCAGCCTGATGCGCTGTTGCCCGGGGCTGAGCGGGAACAGTGCCCAGCCAATCTGCAGGGTACTGCCGCCATCGGCATTGAACTCGCGGCGCGGCGGCAGCGGGATGACGTCGACATTGCGGAGCACCGGTGCTTCTGCCTGCAGGGAGGCATAGCGATCCGGGGTGGTGATGGTCGTCGTGACAAGCAATTGTTGTCGTTGCCAGACAGCCTCGCTCGATACCTCGCTGCTGAACTTGATCAGGCCGCGCCGTGTTTTGCCTTCGATAACGCGAATCCGTTGACGGGTCGTTTGTGCTTGCCCCAGTCGTAATGAAGGAACGATCTGCTCACCGGTTTGCGAGGGATACAGCCACAACCGCAGGTGCTGGATGTGCTGCCCCGGCCAGCGCGGATCCGTGACGGCGTCGGCACTTTGTTTGATGACCACGCCATAATTGCGCTGCAATAGCTGCAAATCGATATTGCCGAGGTTCTGCTCGCTCGCCACCGCATACAGATCGGCCATAATGGGCAGTCCCAGCTCGGTTTCCGTGCTGTCTGTTTGCAGGACGAGTTGTTCGGCACGCACCGCCAGCGTCATGCTGTACAGGACAAGTGCGATGAACAGTTGCCAGCGCTTTACCATGGCGATACTCCTTTCACGGGCAACGGTGTGTCGAGCTCGGCGGCAAAGCCTTCTTCCAGTTCGAACATCCGTTTCCACAGGTGCGCCTGCCTGTCCTGCAAGGCACGTGTCTGCAAACGTGCATCCTCCAGACCGGCCTCAGATGCTGGCAGCATTGCCTGTTCCGTGCCGTCCGCAGGAGCGCCGGCAAGTTGTACGTGTTCGAGACCGCGTTGAATGAGCGCATCGAGTGTGCCGCTGTCGATCTCGCCCAGGGCGGCAGGTGGTGGACCGCTATCGCTTGTATCCTCCGAGTCATCAACCGAGACGCCACCGCGCTCGGCTATATCGATACCTGTCTCGGCGCGCGCGCGGCGTGCACCGCCGCCGGCGCGTTGCGCAATGACTGACTCGGCCAGGCGCTTGCTGACTTCTTCCTGCAAGGCTGTACTGAACGTGAGATTTTGCTGTGCCTCGACATGACCGGGCTGGTAGTGCAGCGCATCACGGTAAACCATGATGGCCGTCTCATAATCGCCGCTCCGGAAATAACTGTTGCCGAGGTTGTACAGTGCCGTGGCCCGCTCGCTATCGCTTTCGGCGTGCAGTACCGCAGCGCTGTACTGCCGGATCGCCGCGGCATAATCACCCTGGCGATACAGGCTCGCCGCTTCGCCAAGGCGACCGGCAAACGTGTTGAGCTGCGCATACTGCCGGGCAGCATCGCGATAGTCGCCTTGCTCGTATAACAGGTAGGCGCGCTGCTCGATCTTGTCGTAATCCGCGGCGTGGGCCTGTTCCTGCCCGAGGGAAAGACTGATGCCAAGCGCCAGAAGCAGTATTGGCGCGGCTGTGGTGAGTCGGCGTTGCAAACGATACGGGTACAGCGAGACATACAGTAACAACAGGCCGGGCAGCAGGAACCATGCATAGAATTCCTGCCAGGGAATATCCTGCTTGCCCTGTACATCGATGCCGGGCTCGATAAGTGTAGCCATGCCCTGTGTGTAGAGTGACTGCCAGTCACTGTCGTCATCGTAGGCAATGCTGTAGCGTCCCTGTCCCGCGCTGGCCAGCGTCTTGAGCAGGGCCTCGTCCATGCGTGAGATCACCGGGCGCGCGTTGTCGGTGAGCCAGCCGCCACTGGCCAGCGGTATCGCGTCGCCCTCGATGCTGCCAGTGCCAAGTACAAACAGCGGCATGTTGCTGTCGGCAAGCTGCCGGGCATGCCCGGCAAGTTGCTGGCGGCGTTTGTCATCAATCGCTCCAACATCGCCATCGGTGATTAACAGTACCGCACGTGGCCCGGAGGTGTTCGACAGTTCCCTGTGCGCCATGGCCAGCGCGGCACCGATACGGCTGCCATGTGTTGGCAAAACAAGCTCGTCGAGTATCGAGAGATAACTTCGCAAGGCCTCATAATCGCGGCTCAGCGGTACATACAGGTGGGGCTGTGCCGCATAGGTGATTACGCCGATACGGTTGCCGGGGGCATGTGCCAGGAGTTCCTCGATCTCGAGCCGGGCGCGGCGAATACGCGACGGCAGGATGTCGCTGACTGACATCGAACGCGAATTGTCCACGACTATCATCAGGTTGATACCTGTCACCTGTTGAGCTCCGGTGGAGGGCAAGGGCAGGCGCGGCCCGGCCGTGGCGATGGCGAGCAACAGCCAGGCCAGGACATAGGCCGTATCACGCGAAAACAGTTTCTGTACAAGCGGCGTGTGTTCGGTCTGAATCACCCATGCCTGCAAGGCGGGCTCGGCATAGGCGCGCAAGCGTTGCCGACGCCACAGGCTGCGCAGTGCAAGTAACAACAAGGGTTGCAGGGCAAGACATAACCACAGGGGTTCACGCCAGTACAGTTGCTGTAACCAGGTGAGCATCACGACTTGCTCCTGAGCAGATTGCCGAACTGGTACATGCTCAATATCAAAAGACCAAGCAGTAACGGCCAGTGATACAGCGATTCGCGGTAATAGCGTGGTGCGCTTTCTCCCAGGTTGTATTCGGCCTGCTCAATATCGGCAATCGCCTGTTCCAGCGCCAGGCTGTCGCCTGCCTGGTAACTTTTCGCCCCCGTGTGTGCGGCCAGCTGTTGCAACAGGGCTACATCGGCAGGGTGATATATGAGGCCACTGATGCGCTGTTCTTCCGCGCTATAACTGGCCGCACCGATCGCGATCGTATACAGCGGCAGGCCTGCCTGTTTCGCCAGGGCGGCCGCCGCCCTGGGCGAAATCTTACCGACGGGTTGGTGGGCACTGGTAAGTAATACGAGCAGTTGCTGTCGTCCGGGATGTTCGCCCGCCTCCTTGACGGCCAGTGCAATGCCGTCACCGACAGCGCTGTTGCGGCCGGCCATTGTCGTTTCGATGCGTGTCAGCATGCGTCGGATCAGGTGCTGGTCGCGTGTTAACGGCACGAGCGTATAGGCCTGATCGCCAAACACGATCACGGCCAAGCGCTCTCCCTGCAGACCTTGTGCAAACCGGTCGAGCAGACCCTTGAGCAAGGACAGGCGGTCAATACGTTCACCATCGAGGACATAATCGCGCAGTATCATCGACACCGATGTATCAACAATAAACACAATATCGCGTTCACGCGGCGGGTCTGGTAATTGATGACCGGTACGGACCGGGCCTGACATGGCGAG
>JASFJH010000071.1:0-8457 GCA_050122215.1 Granulosicoccaceae bacterium
CCACCGGCCAGGCACGCACGCGCCAGTTCCTGCACCGTCGACTGCGACTGATGGATAAAGGCGAGCATTTCATGAACCGCTTGCGCTGTTTCATTCCGGGCAGGGCTACTCGCCATTACCGCCATGCTCATCCCTGACGGGTCTGCAGTATATTGTAGCGACCGCGTTCAGGCCACGCGGTCGCGGTTATGGTCCCTGGCCAGCAAAATGTAGAACGCCGGCAGGATAAACAGGGTAAAGAAAGTACCGATTCCCAGGCCCGCGGCAATGGTCAGGCCGATATGGAAACGGCTGACCGCGCCTGCCCCACCGGCGGTTAACAGGGGGATCATGGCGACAATCAGCGCGATCGAGGTCATGAAAATGGGGCGCAGGCGAATGGTAGCGGCTTTTTCCACCGCGGCACGTTTCGACAGATGCTCGTTAATCTGCAGCTTGTTGGCAAACTCGACGATCAGAATACCGTTTTTCGCCACCACACCAATCAGGGTAATCAAACCGACCTTCGTGTAGATATTCAGTGACAGCGCGTTCACATCAAACATGATAAAGATGAGCGCACCCGCCGTGGCCAGCGGTACTGACACGAGAATAATTGCCGGGTCACGCCAGCTCTCGAACTGGGCCGCCAGCACCAGGTAGATCACGAGCAGGGACATGAGCATGGTCACCGTCAGGGCAGCACTCTCCCGGGCATACTGGCGTGAATCACCCAGATAGTCATAGCCATAGCCTTTGGGCAGACTCTGTTGCGCCAGTTCTGTCAGGTATTCCAGGGCATCGCCGAGGGCGACATCGGGCGCGGTGACACCCTGGATCACCAGTGAGTTGAGTTGCTGGAACTGGGTGCGGTCAGTGGGTTCCACCGATTGCTTCATCGTGACAATGGTCGATAACGGCACCAGGTCCCCGGCTGCACTGCGTACGTAATAATCCTTGAGCATGTCCGCATCGCGGCGGTAATCGCGTGACACGAGCGGAATAACCTTGTAACTACGGCCCTCCATGCTGAAGCGATTCACATAACCACCGCCCAGCAGGGTGCCCAGGTTGCGGCCGATACTGGCCATACTGATACCCAGGTCGCCGGCGCGATCCCGATCGATTTCGACACTGATGGTAGGCCGGTCAATGTCGATGGATTTTTCCAGGAACATAAACCGCCCACTGGCCATGGCCTGCCCCAGCAGTTGATCTGCCACTTCAACCAGTTCTTCATAACTGCGGTCAGTGGTCACGACAAACTGCAGGGGCGCGCCACGCGAGGGGGTCGGGATACTCGGACGCGGAAACACAAAACTGCGCAGGCCGGCGACCTGACCGAACATGCCAAACAGTGGACCCTTGACTTCATTTTGCGAACGCTCGCGCTGTTCCTGTGGTTTCATCTTGAAACCGCCGAAGATCTGACCCGGGGTGCGGCCCAGAATGTAAAAACTGTCGTTGTACTCCGGAAAGGTTTCAAAACCGGCCTGGATCTGGCCGCCATAGGCCTCAAGATATTCGAGAGTGGCCGTGCGCGGTCCGGTGGCACTGAAAAACAGAATCCCCTGGTCTTCATCGGGCGCCAGTTCGTTTTTGCTGTTCATGTACATGAGGTAATTTGACACGAGGATGAGCACCCCGAGCATGGCCATCACGCCGACGACATTGAGCGTTTTATGTAACAGCCGCCCGTAACCGTCGGATAATCGGGTAAAGACCTTCTCCACTTTTTGTTCAAAACGGCCTTCCTTGCCGTGCTCTTTTAACACACGCGACGCCAGCATCGGCGACAACGTCAATGCAATCACCCCGGAGATCAACACGGCCCCGGTCAGGGTAAAGGCAAATTCGATAAACAGCGCGCCGGTCAGCCCACCCATGAAACCGATGGGCGCATACACGGCGAGCAAGGTCGTGGTCATGGCGATAATGGGGATGGCGAGTTCACGTGCCCCCTTCAGGGCTGCCTGCATGCGCGGCTCACCGCGTTCGATGTGGCGGTGCACGTTCTCCACCACGATGATGGCATCATCCACTACCAGGCCAATGGCCAGCACCATGGACAACAAGGTGAGCAGATTCAGTGAATAGCCAAGCAGGTACATAACGAACGCAGCACCAATCATCGACAGCGGCACCGCCACAGCCGGGATGATGGCCGCGCGCAGTGAACCGAGGGTGAGATAAATCACCACCAGCACAATCAGTACCGCCTCTATAATAGTCTTGTAAACTTCCTTGATGGATGACTTGATAAACTGGCTGGCATCATAGGGCACCTTGACCTGCATGCCCTGCGGTAACTGTGACGCGATTTTGGGAATGAGATCGTTAACTGCATCGGCGACAGTGACAGGATTGGCGCCTGGTGCCTGCTCAATGCCGATGAACACCGAGGGAACCCCCTTGTACCAGGTGGTGGTGTCATAGTCATCGGCGCCGAGTTCGGCTTTGGCGATATCCTGCAGCCGCACCAGCGTACCGTTCTCGGCCCGTACCACCAGTTTGCGGAAGTTTTCCGGCGCATTCACATCGGTGGTCGTCGTCAGGTTAATGGTGACGTACTTGTCCTTGGTAGAACCGATACCCGCCTGGTAGTTGTTGTCACGCAGCACATTGACCACATCCTCGCCGGTGACACCCAGCGCCGCCATACGCCGCGGGTCCAGCCAGATGCGCATGGCAAACTGCGCGGCAAACAGGCGTGCCTTGGCGACACCGGGCAAGGCCTGTAATTGCGGCTGTACCACGCGTATTACGTAGTCACTGATTTGCGGACGCGGGATGGTGTCACTGAAAAACGCCAGGTACATGAGCGCGGTGCGGTCACCGGTGGTCGATTCGATCACCGGGTCTTCCACCTCGGCGGGCAACTCACCGCGCTTGCTGGCCACCTTGGCCTGGATCTCGGCAATAGCGGCATTGGGATCATAATTCAGGCGCATCTGCGCTTCGATGGTCGAGCGGCCCTGCGAACTCGTGGAAGAAATGAAATCAATGCCATTGGCCTCCGCCATGGCCTGCTGAATCGGCGTGGTCACAAAACCTTTCACCAGTTCCGAACTGGCGCCGGGATAGGCGGTCGTCACCGTGATGACGGTATTCTTGATCAACGGAAACTGGCGCACTTCCAGCAAACCGAGCGAACGCAAACCCATTAGCAGGATCAACAGGCTGACTACCGTTGCCAGCACAGGGCGGTGGATGAAGATGTCCGTGAATTTCATTCGCCGCCGATCTCCGCATCATCAAGTTTGACCTGGTTATCAATCTTGACCGGCATACCGTCGCGCAATTTCACCAGCCCGGTACGGACCACCTGCACACTGGCCGGCAGGCCTGTGACAACAACGCGTCCCTGGCGCGTTTCACCCGTTTCTACCGGGGTACGCGTGACGGTGAGCATACCGGCATCATTCTTGTTGATGACAAGCACAAAATCACCGTAGGTATTAAAACTGATAGCGGTGCGCGGCAGCGTCAACACCGGTCTGGCTTCGCCAGTGAGGGTTTCCACCTGGGCGAACATGCCGGGGCGCATGATGCTGTCGGCATTGGTCAGGGTCGCGCGCACTTTCAGGGTGCGGGTCCCCGTATCGATACCGGAGTTCACGGCGCTGACTTCGCCACTGAAAGTCCGCCCGGGGATGGCATCCAGTTGCACCCTGACCACCTGCCCCGGTTTAATCCGCGTTAAATAACGCTCCGGCAAGGTGTAATCCACGTAGATCGGGTCCAGCGCCTGCAAACTCACGATCGCATCGCCCGCTTCGATAAACTGCCCCAGGTCCACCTGGCGTATGCCGGCCAGGCCGGCAAAGGGTGCACGAATCACTTTACGCTTGATGATCGCTTCCTGCTGTTTGACCCGGGCCGTGGCGGCATCGTAACGCGCATTCGCTTCATCGTATTCGGATTTTGACATGACGCGTTTTTTCAACAGGTCGCTGGCGCGCCTGAACTGCACTTCGGCCAGTTTACGCTCGGCGCGCAGGGCTTCCAGCGCCGCCTGGTCAACCGAATCATCCAGCCGGATCAGTACCTGGTCCTGCTCTACCGGTTGACCGGATGCAAACACGATCCCGCTGACAATACCATTAACCTCGGTACTGACATTTATGCCGTTGATGGCCACCAGTGAACCGACCGATTGCAGTGACGGTTGCCAGTTTTCCTGTATCACTTCGGTTGCCGCAATGACGGTGGGGGGAAAGCCGCGTGGTTTTGCAGACTGTTGTTGCAGGTTTTGCCAGTACAGGAAACCAACCACAGCCGCTGTGATGAGAGCCAGTAAACTCGGGGTAAGAATCCATCGTTTTGACATGGTCTTGTCTTCCTGTTGATTAGCCTGAGGATGACAGGTGAAATATCCTGCACAGCGCCATTATATGATCGGGCAGACCTTCAGCACACAGGATGGCCGAAATTTTTTATAATCCCGTTACAATCTGTGATTTTCTGACTGACCATCCACTAAAAAGTTGCAACCAGTTACGCGCAACACTGGATCAGGCCAATTCAACCCGCCTGAATACCAACTTTACTGCCACATGCCCCGAGTGACCCATCAAAACGTCCTGTACTCATCCGGATATGCCTTTGCCGAGCGCGGGATTTTGTTCTGGTAGTTTTTCTCTCCCAGGTAGAAACTCTGCTTGGCGAGTTTGCGATGGTTTCTTGCCACAAGCGCCTTCAGCGCCCGCTCCCGCTTCGGGCTCGCAGGGTGCGATTGCAGATAAGAACCCAGTGCACCGACCAGGGCACCGGCGACCTCGCCCACCGGTGACTTTGCCCTGCGCGGCTGATTTCTTCCATAACGCTGGCTGAGGCGGGCAAACACTGTTGCGGACGCATCCGGATCATAACCGGCCTTTATGCTCAATATCGCGCCGTAGTTGTCGGCTTCAACTTCCTGGTATTTGTTGTAACCGACACTGATCAGTCTGCGACTGATGTCGATCAATTCCCCGGCCTCGCCCAGACCGACGCGCTTGAGCGAAAGCTCGTACTGGTAGCGCTCGATGCAGTGACGCAGGTCCACATGTGCGATCTCGTGGCCCAGGATCGCCGCCAGCTCGGCCTCCGTCCTGAGGAAATCAAGCATGCCGGTGGTGATATAGATGTAGCCGCCGGGCAGTGCAAAGGCATTGATGGCGCTCGATTCGACAGTATGAAATGTGTAGGTAATGTCCTGGCGCGAGACGTGCGGGACGATGGCCTGACCGACGCTGGCAACGTATGCGTTCCACCCGCTGCTGGCGTGGCCCCAGCCAGAAACATTGTGCGAGAGTTTCTCGCCGATCTGCATCTCTTTCTCGGCCGATACGCGCGTCAGCTGCAGACCAAATTTATCGACGTCGCGCAACACGTCGCCCCAGATCTCCATGACGGTGGACAAATCAACCCGTTCATCCTTGATACCGCCAATATATGCCAGCAGGCCGGCCGCTATCATGAGCAGCGCCGTGATCAGTAATCCATATCGTTTCAACATAGCCATGCCCTAGAAATAGCGTTTTAGCTGTTCGCGATACCGCGTGTAGATCATCGAGGCGCCTAACAGCAGGAGACCGAGTACGATAAAGGAGAGGATCCGGAAGACGGGATCGAGTTCCCGGAAATCATAAATAAATACCTTGAAAATGCAGATGATCAGCAACAGCAGTCCCGACAGGCGCAGCATGCGCTCGCCACGAGCGAAACCGATAACCAGCAGCGTGATGCCTTCCAGGGCCCAGGCAACGGTCAGGAGATGTGCTGAAACCTCATGGTAAAGCAGCACCGCGAGCAGCACGCTGCCCATACCGGCAAAGAAGGCCCGCGCATGCAGATCGAAGTTGTTAAGCCATTGAACCACGCTGCCGCCCTCGATGCTGGTGCGTTGCGGGTGGCGCGGTGACAGCAGATGGGCGGCGAAAAACGCGGTAATGACGACTATTGCGGTCACCAGGCGGCCCTGCAATGCCCAGAAGGTGTCGGGCAGGTCAAAGTTCGTTGCCCAGCAGCGCACGAAGGTGATCGCTGCCAGGGCATGGGCTTGCAGGCGCAGGTCACGGTTTGTGTGACGCAGGCCGAAATGCAGCAGGATGAGAAACAGCACCGACCAACCGACTACCGCCAGACTGCGGCCAAGTTCAAAGCGCAGCAAGACTGCCGCGAGAATAACAGGTGCGTATAGATATAGCCGGGCGAGCCCGCTTTCCCACCTTGCCTGGGTTGCCTTCAGCGCAGCCCGTTTAAGCTGGCCCGATAACTGGTAGTACAGAACGATAAACGGCGTAACGGTGAGCAGGCGGTGCGAGATACCGGCGCTTTCGCCGGTGAGCGTGAAATTCGCCAGGAAGAGACGCACAAACGCTGCGCCGAGTAACAGGTGGCCATGTGCGCGCAAAATACTCAGCGAGAAGACAGTACCCAGTTCAATCAGTACGAGCGCGACGATACCCCAGCCGACGGCAACCAGCGGCCCGGGCAGGATGTGCCATAACAGCGTGGCCAGCAGCACGGTTCCGGCTGCAAAGCTCATATCGCGTTCGTAGATCCTTTGATCTTCAGCATGCTGTCTGAAATGGAGATGCAGACGCACCCCGCCGGCATAGGTGAGCAGCGAGCCGAGGCCGAACACCAGCCATGGCGAGGCCGCCTCGACGCCCTTGATACCCAGGATATTGACGCTGGCAAGGGCCGTAAAGGCCAACACCGCCGCCGCGTAGGAGATAAGGCGCAGATCGAAAAACTCCTTGCGCAACCCGGACTCAAGCAGCGGCAGGACAAGAATCAGCCAGCCAATACCGAGGTATCTGAGCGGCATCTCAATGGCAAGGAGCAGCGCCAGGATAGCGGTGCCTGCGGAGCTGTAGACCCATCTGTCATCAATCGCCGTCTTGTCCTCTTTCGCCCTGGCCAGCAGCAAGCGGTTGATATAAAAAGTCGCCGTGATCAGCAGCCCCACCGGGGTGCCGGACTGCACGTCCATGCCCGCCACACTCACCTGGCCAGCCTCCTGGATGTCGACCAGGATGAACCTGATCACCGGCAGCAGGAAGATGATGCTGGCCAGGGTGCGCAGGAACGGCTGTCTGGTCAGTAGGCCACTGAGGAAAAGCAACTCCGCCTCGAGCAACAGGGCGATAATGACCTGGGTTCCAGTGAATTTGAGAAATATCGCAACAATCGCGAGGACCGAGGCAACGGTAATGGCAGCTTCGTAACCGCCGCGCAGCGCGCGACTGAGGGTGTCCACCTCTTTGGGAAAGGCGGATGGCGGACGGATCCAGGAGCGCAGCAGGGTACTGGCAAGGTACGCCAGGCTGACGAGGGCAAAAAAGATATCGAGATGTTCATGGAATGACCCCGGCCAGTATAACAATGAAACCCCGATGAAGCCGCAGGCGTTCAGCGGGAAGAGTGTTTGCTGCACGGCTGGCTTGATACTGCGGCGGCGAAGGTCGGCCAGATCAAAGCCCTCGAACAGCAACCAGTAAATGCCGAGAATGGCCTGGCTGGTGGCAAAACCGGCGTTGCCCATTTCTGACGCGGTCAGCGCAGACCCGAACCGTAACGCGAAGATCCCGTAGGTAAAGATCATGCCGATGATCATCATCGTCGACCACGAGAAGCGGTAGGTGATGATGACCAGAGCGGCTGCGATAGGTATGGAGGCGCCGACGGAAAAGGATGTAACAGGGCTTATGATGAGCGTGACGAAGCCGACAAAGAAGGCAATCCCCGTCACCACCTCGGAATGATAGCGTAGCGAATGGACGATCATTCCGGCTGCGATCACGCCGAGCAGGTACATAACCAACAGGGGGTCGTCAATAATGCGCGCTGCCTCAAGACCATACATGGCATAGGTGGTGAAATAGAGACCAGCCCAGCCACCACCGATGAGACCGCGCCCGTAATTCTTGTAGATGGCGCGTCGTTCAAGCCATACGCCACTGAACAGCATGGCGAGGCTTACGGCAAAACCGATGGCGACGCGTCCGCCCGGGCCAAAGTATTTCAGTGAGTAACCGAGAAACAGGGCAAGCCCGATGACCAGCACCAGTACGCCGACCTTGTTCAGCCAGCTACCACCAACCAGCGCTTCCCATTCTTCTTCGCTCCTTTTCTGGCGTGGCGCGGCAGGTAGAGGTACAGCCTCGCCAGGCGCCTCCTCAAGCCCCGGTTCTACAGGTTTGGGAGCTGACACTGGCTCCGGGAGGATCTCACTGGTCGGGGGCCGCTGCGGTTCTGGCTCGACTGTTGTTACTGGCTCGACCGTTTTTTCAGCTTCCACAGGCTGGGACGTCATTGCGGCTGTGCGCACTACCTCTTCCGGCACCTCTGTCGGGACAGTGCCACCCTCGATTGTCTCCTCGAGTCGCTCCAGACGCGCCTTTATATCTGCAATGTCCTTGTGTTGCCTCTCAAGGGCTTTCGTCCCGAGCTGTTTGATTTCATCATGCTCGCGAAGACGTTTAAATA
>JASFJH010000072.1:0-8442 GCA_050122215.1 Granulosicoccaceae bacterium
CCCCTGATCTGGACAAAAGCCCTATCGATCAGGCTATTGTTTTCATGGCCACCCATATCGCGATAGAAAAGCGAAGTGGGCGCCTGCCGCAAAGTGGCCCGGCTCTGGATGTGACCTTCATGTTATCAGGCAAGAATGACAAGCCCCCGTTCAGCGGTATGCGTATGGGTGGTTATACCGATGAGAACAATACCCTGTTCTTCGAGGCAGCTGTGCCGGAGACGATGACACATTCAACACACGCCCCGGAGTATGTTGCCACGGTACTGCAGGATGTAGTGGATAACGCAATCGAGTTTTTTACAGAGAACGAAATCAAGTTCGACTCCGAATACTGGAAGCGGGCGATAACGTATCTCACGGAGAGTGAAGTGCTCTCCAACAAACCCCACTAGGACAAAGTATCACAGGCAACGCTATGAACAGGATAGGTATCTTCTTTGGTACCGATACCGGTACCACACGCCTGATTGCGAAAAAGATCGCAAAGCGATTGGATGGGCTGGCCGACAAGCCGCTCAATGTAAACCGTACCAGCCTGGATGCAATGCTACAGTATGATTTTCTCATACTGGGCACGCCTACCTATGGCCATGGTCAACTTCCGGGTATCGATACCAATATCAAAGCCGGAAGCTGGCAGGAGTTTCTGCCGCAACTCGAGGGTGTTGACCTGGGTGGTAAAGTGGTTGCGTTATATGGGCTGGGAAACCAGGATAAATACGGCGAACGTTTCGCCGACTCACTGTACTACCTGTACGACGCGTTCAGACGACGTGGCGCAACTATCATTGGCAGCTGGAGTACCGCTGGTTACAACCATGAGGCATCCAAGGCAGAGGTGGATGGGAAATTTGTCGGCCTGGTGCTGGACAACAACAATCAGGCCATGCAGACGGACGAGCGTATCGATAAGTGGCTACAGCTTATCAGACCAACCATGACAGAAGTATTAACTGCCAATGCCTGATACGGGCAAAGGAATCAACCATGTTTATCGCCATGAACCGCTTTCGCATCGTCCCGGGCAAGGAAGACGAGTTTATCGAAATCTGGAAAAAACGGGACACCCATCTGGAATCAGTGCCTGGCTTCAGGGACTTTCACTTGTTGCAGGGACCCAGTGACGAAACCTGTACTTTATTCACATCTCACTCGATATGGGAGTCAGGAGAGGACTTCTCCAACTGGACCCGATCAGAGGCATTTCGCCGGGCCCATGCCAATGCCGGCGCGAGCAAAGATATTTATCTCGGTCCTCCCCAGTTTGAAGGGTACGAGGTGGTACTCTAACCTTCGATAAAGTACTCGTTATTCTCCAGCATGCCGTTCAATATCTCATATAGATCGGATGAACTTATTATATATCCTGGTTCGTTCGGGTTTGGGAATATCTCCAGCCAGATATCATTTGTCTGACACATATCCAGCACAGCATAGACAAAATGTTCCAGCGAAGTGGACTGTGGGAGCGGTGACTCCGGATTCCCACTGCAATGCTCCAGTACCAGTTGTCGATAGGGCCATATAGAGATGAGCTGTTTGTCGTCCCTGTCGCGAATCCGCCAGCCGTTATCATCGCCCAGGCTCCATACCTCTTCGGATTCGATTATTCGCGTTGTTGCATAATGTAGCCGCTCCTCTGCAGACAGCGTGTCGAGTATGGCAAGTTCGCTGTCCAGGGGGGAATATCTCATCTTACTGTCTCCACTGTGTGCATGGGCTCATACTGCGCCGATCAGTTCACGTTTGATATCGGCGATCCGGCTGTAGGCATCGTCAGCAGCTACGGTCTCATATTTTGGCGTATAGTCCTTGTAGGCTTCGTAGGCAGTGACAATCTTGTCAGCGGCTGACTGGCCCTTGAAATCGCTCTTTTCCATGGCTAATTCGTCGATTAGCTCATTCCAGGCCACACCTGCTTTAAGCGGAATGAGTGTAAAGGGTATGCCGTCGATCTCTGTTTGCATGGTGCCGGTAATGTTGACCACATACATCAGGATCTTGATGTCACTGGCGAAGTCCTTCTTGTATTTGACAATGAAGGTTTTGATCAGCTCCAGTTCATCCAGGATGCCGACAAAGAACTGGATTTTGTCATCCTGTTCCAGTAATACGACGCTGCGTACCACGGCAAGCGGCGGCTTGGTGCGGCCCTGGTCATCCGTAACCTCACCAGGTACCAATACCAGCTCGCCACGATAGCCATAGACACCATCGGCACTGGCCTTTTCCTTGAAGTTGACGTTAAACAGCAGCTGACCCTGTTCATAGTTATCAAGCAACATCATTTATTCCTCATCATCAAATTGGCAATTCCGTGTAACACTACTCGCAAACTCCGTACCAACTTGACGATTTCTGTTTTTATCTAGTTTTATCAATCAGTTAGATTGATGTTGCGTATTTATCATGAGTGGTTGATAACAGGGAAGCGGTGGTATTGTTGTAAATATGACAATCAGGTTTTCGTTGTTTCATACAGGCTGTTTGGTTGCAGACAAACCAGTGCGTCACTACTGTAATAGCCCTGTCGGATAGTAATATGCGCTCAGGCCTGATTCATGCATGAGACAACATATATGAATGGAATAGAGGAGAAAAACGTGGCTGAACAACATCCCGCCAGTTTGTGGGCGGAGTCTGCCGGGCTGCCTGTCGAGTACCTGGATTGCATTACTGCTGTCATGCTTAAAATACTCGATGGTAAGTGCAAAATGGCACAGGAAGAGAAAGATGCGCTAATCGCCATTTATGATGTAACGAGCGCACGTAAGGGTATTCTGTTCGATGACCAGGTTTATCAATGCATTGAGATGGCCCGACGCGACATAACCGGCAGCATCAAAAAGCAGATCCATCTATTGAGAGTGAATGCCGAGGCAGCGATCCCGAAACCGGTAATGAAGTCGTTTAAGGCGATGATGCGGGAAGCCTTGTCCTCCCTGTTATAACTGAATCGTGTAAATACAGTAATTCTTGATTAACACTGCTGTCCCCGGGTTATTTGATCTTCTTTTCTACTTTGCGTTGCAAGTAGGCAAGAAAATCCTGCGGGTTTTCGTAAGCCATGCGTTTCACAAACTCTGCCACCTGCGAGGTGAGTTCACGGGTAGCCTGTATTTCCTCATGTGAGCGCCCACAGGCACGACAGTGTGTCCCGTCCTCATTGCAGGCGTTACGGTTAATGCATTGAGTGAATTTTGTCATCTTCAGGTCAACAGCCAGATGCGACACATTAATGTCGGGTACAACTTGTTGTTATCTCTACTGATTACTACAACGAAACTGGCGGTTTGAGGCCTTCCCTAGCTCGCCATAGCGACGCTGGCCACACCGGCCACTTCAAGCAGGTCCGCGACATCCGCCTCTATGATTTCGATGCCCTGGCGTTTGCAATAGCGCTTTTCCTTTTCATTCGGGTCGGGGATCAGGGCCCAGCCTTTTGGTTCACTGGCCGCATAGGATATATCTGACAGGACCATGCGCTCGGTATCACGATTCATACGCAGACCAAGAAACAGGTATTGTTTCTCCTTACGGTATTCCTTGAGAAAGGAGGGAATAGCAAAGCCACCCATCAACTCGGTGATGTAATCCACATAGTCGGCATCAGAAGCGATATAGGTTGCATCGGGGATGGGGCTGCCCATGGGTTTGAACAGTATCGGCAAGGAGGTATCTACCTCTTCCTGTGTAACTTCTTTATATTCCTTGCCGTCATATTGATGGATACGGAAGCGGTAGTCAGTGCCACCAATACGGGCAATACCACGGATCAGAATATGCGGGGTATCACTGTAAGTGTCCTGCAACTGTGTATCGCGGTTAATATCGACAACATAGTGGGGTTTGATGGAGGCCAGCCAGTCATGAAAAACAGCGCGACTCCATTCATTCTTGCCATAGGTCTCATCAAGAAAACGGTTGACGAACGAACGGCCTTTTTTCAGTTCCATATCCATCGCAGCACGGGGAAACTCGTACATCAGGCGCTGCGCCATTGGTTTACCGCCGTTCATCGCCAGGATCAGACTGTCGCTATCAGCGGGAATGGCTTCACCACTTGCCTTGTTAACAACACCCTTTAGTACCCCGGCGCCGAGGTAGGGAACGATATTGTTGGCTTTGATACCCTCGATGATGTTACTCAATAATTCAGTGCTCATAGTTTTTCCCGCTATATGGATAATTGATTCATGCTGTTATGTAGTGCAAGAACCGAACCAATTTCCAACTCATTGATATTATGGAGAAAAACGGCTGGTCAAGAAAAAAATATCGCGGGATTGTCGTGATCATGACAATGACAGGACGTATGTCATTACCAGTAACCGGTTTGTACCTCGTAGACACCACCAATTACCAGGTATTCATCCTCACCAATGTGCATGCCCGGGAAGAGTTGCGAATAGTACAGGACCTTTTGCCAGGGGATGTCTGCCTCGATCAGGAAATCACCGAACTCACTGGCACGCTCACGATTGCTGGAAAAGGAGTTCAGATTGTTGAGCAGGATGGTGGCATGGTGTTTGTCTGGTTGCGCCAGGATATCGAAATTGTCGAGGCTGTTAATGCCGCGGTACAGGTGCAGGTGCTGATCAGCAGAGTACTGCAATGCGAGCTCATACTGGCAATAGCTGTAGAGGAGATCGAGTTGTGACTCCAGTGCATTGGTGCCGTACAGGCCCTCGGAACGCGCTGCTATATAGGCCTGATACGTTGTGCTGTTGTGATCCCTTAAGGAACCGTTGTGATATCTTGCCAGCAAGCCAAAGCGCGATTCCACCCAGGCCTTTAATACCGCGGCTTCACGTTCCTCGGTATTGAAAAGCCAGCCACGCAGCAGGCGCAGGTAATCCGCCTTGCCACGCCCACCGCCATGCATCAGTCCGGCATCTTGAAGCTGATGCAGGCGGAATTGCACGATCATGTAGTCCATAAATAGCCTGGCTCGTTCCTCCTGCCGGGCCTTGCCAGCCAGCAAGTCAAACAATTGTTTATGCAGGGTATGAACGCCATCCAGCACCAGCTGGACCGGGTGTTTCTGGAATGTCAGGCCTCCGAGGATCTGAGAGGGCAGGTTGCAATGATTGATCGGCAGGCGCGCCCCGGGCGGCAGGGATGGCCGGGCAATCCCGGATTTGTCGGTTTTGTTGCAGGTATTCATACAGTTTGTAGGGACATGTTACTAACAATACAACGTTGACAATACTCAGAATAAACAAAAAAACTATTTATATCAATAGGTTGAAAGATAATCACAGTGCTGGCACGGCGCTTGCTACTACAGGGTCGAGGATGTTTAGTTTGACCAATTCTTACATTGTGTAATCAAGGAGACCCATCATGGCTTTACGTCAATGCGCTATTTACGGTAAGGGTGGTATCGGCAAGTCTACCACCACACAGAACCTGGTTGCCGCCCTGGCAGAACTGGGCAAAAAGGTAATGATCGTCGGCTGCGATCCGAAGGCTGACTCAACTCGTCTGATGCTGCACTCTAAAGCACAGAACACCATTATGGAAATGGCTGCTGAAGCCGGCACGGTTGAAGACCTCGAACTGGAAGATGTACTGAAAGTCGGTTATGGCGACGTCAAGTGCGTTGAATCAGGTGGTCCGGAACCGGGTGTTGGTTGTGCCGGTCGCGGTGTAATCACTGCCATCAACTTCCTGGAAGAAGAGGGTGCCTACGACGAAGACCTCGACTTCGTATTCTACGATGTACTCGGTGACGTTGTGTGCGGTGGCTTCGCCATGCCGATTCGTGAAAACAAGGCCCAGGAAATCTACATCGTGGTATCTGGTGAGATGATGGCTATGTATGCAGCCAACAACATTTCCAAGGGTATCGTGAAGTATGCCAACTCAGGTGGTGTCCGCCTGGCTGGTCTGATCTGTAATTCACGTGAAACTGACCGTGAAGACGAACTCATCGAAGCCCTGGCAGAACGTCTGGGTACTACGATGATCCACTTCGTACCGCGTGACAATGCTGTACAACGTGCAGAAATCCGTCGTATGACCTGTATCGAATATGACCCGAGTGCCAAGCAGTCTGATGAGTATCGTCAGTTGGCAACGAAGGTTATTGAAAATACCAATCTGAACATTCCTACCCCAATCACCATGGATGAACTCGAAGACCTGTTGATGGAATTCGGCATCATGGAAGAGGAAGACACAAGCATCATTGGTCAGACTGCTAGTGCTGAAGGCGCAACTGCATAAATTGTCTAATAGACCGGCCGTATTTGCGGCCGGTTTTTGCAGCTGTCGGATGACTATTGATATCGGCTCTGTTAACCGCATGTCCACGGATTAGTGGCGGCGAGACAGGAGAAAGAATATGTCTACTATGACACGTGAAGAGACAGAAGCCCTCATTGCCGAGGTGCTGGAAGTCTATCCTGAAGAAGCAAAGAAGAACCGCGAGAAGCATTTGGCGGTTAATGATCAAAGTGTTGAACAATCGAAGAAGTGTATTACTTCGAACAAGAAATCCCTGCCGGGTGTGATGACCATTCGTGGTTGTGCCTACGCCGGTTCCAAGGGTGTGGTATGGGGTCCTGTGAAGGACATGATCCATATTTCTCACGGCCCCGTGGGTTGTGGTCAATATTCCCGTGCCGGTCGTCGTAACTATTATATCGGTACCACCGGTGTAAACACCTTCGTCACTATGAACTTTACGACTGACTTCCAGGAAAAGGACATTGTATTCGGGGGTGACAAGAAGCTGGACAAGACCATCAATGAGATCAACCAGCTGTTCCCTCTGAACAAGGGTGTCACTATCCAGTCTGAATGCCCGATTGGTTTGATTGGTGATGATATTGAAGCTGTCGCCAAGAAGACCTCCAAGGAAATCGAAAAGCCTGTCGTACCGGTTCGTTGTGAAGGTTTCCGTGGTGTATCCCAGTCCCTGGGTCACCACATTGCCAATGACTCGGTCCGTGACTGGGTACTGGGTGCACGTGACGAAGATGACAGTTTCGAAACAACGCCTTACGACGTTTCGATAATCGGTGACTACAACATCGGTGGTGATGCCTGGGCATCTCGTACGTTGTTGGAAGAGATGGGTCTGCGCGTAGTTGCCCAGTGGTCAGGTGACGGTACCTTGTCTGAAATCGAACTGACTCCAAAGGTCAAACTCAACCTGGTTCACTGTTATCGTTCAATGAACTATATCTCTCGCCACATGGAAGAGAAGTACGGTATTCCCTGGCAGGAATACAACTTCTTTGGTCCGACCAAGATCGAGGAATCCCTGCGCAAGATTGCTTCCTACTTTGATGACAAGATCAAGGAAGGCGCAGAGCGCGTTATTGCCAAGTACAAGGCTGAATATGAAGCGGTTATCGCCAAGTATCGTCCGCGTCTTGAAGGCAAGAAGGTCATGCTGTTCATTGGTGGCCTGCGTCCTCGTCACACCATTGGTGCCTATGAAGACCTGGGTATGGAAGTTGTGGGTACCGGTTATGAATTTGGTCATAACGATGACTACGACCGTACTATCCCTGAAATGGGCAATGCAACCCTGCTTTATGATGATGTTACCGGTTACGAATTCGAGGAATTCGTGAAGGCCATCAAGCCTGACCTGATTGGCTCAGGTATCAAGGAAAAATACATCTTCCAGAAAATGGGTATTCCATTCCGCCAGATGCACTCCTGGGATTATTCCGGTCCTTACCACGGCTATGACGGCTTCGCCATTTTTGCCCGCGATATGGACATGACCCTGAATAATCCATGCTGGGGCGCCATTCAGGCCCCGTGGAAGAAGAAGGCAGAAGAGAGCGAACAGGTTGCGGCCAGCGCCTGATGTAACCAGTCCGGCAGACCTGACCGGTCTGCCGGATCTTTAACAACCTATAGACCGTATGTTCACAGATTAGTGGCGCGGCAGGAGGTTTTAAAATGAGTCAGTCAGTAGAAGATATCAAGCCAAGTTACCCCTTGTTCCGTGATGAGGATTACAAGGAAAACCTGGCAAACAAGAAGGCCAGTTATGAAGAGTGCCATCCGAAGGAAAAGATTGATGAAGTCTTCGAATGGACAACTACCATGGAATACCAGGAGCTGAACTTTGCCCGTGAGGCCCTGACAGTCAACCCGGCCAAGGCCTGCCAGCCTCTGGGTGCGGTACTGTGTGCGCTTGGCTTTGAAGAAACCATGCCTTATGTGCACGGTTCCCAGGGTTGTACAGCCTACTTTCGGACCTACTTCAATCGTCACTTCAAGGAGCCGATCTCTTGCGTATCCGACTCCATGACGGAAGATGCCGCAGTGTTCGGCGGCCAGAAGAACATGTTCGCTGGCCTCGAAAATGCCAAGGCCCTGTACAAGCCGAAAATGATCGCAGTCTCCACGACCTGCATGGCCGAGGTGATTGGTGATGACCTGAACGCCTTCATCGGTAATGCGAAGAAA
>JASFJH010000073.1:0-8441 GCA_050122215.1 Granulosicoccaceae bacterium
AGACACCTTTGGTGTTGATGATAAAGACGATAAAGACGTCTCCGTGTTCGACCCGTTTAACCTGCCCGGCCCCGCAACCAGGACAGATTTTACCCTCGTCGCCAGTCATGACTCGTCCCTGTTACAGGACGTCAGGCAACTTGAAGTATCCGGCCAACCCTACGGCGCGCATAACTGGAAACTCGAGGCCCGCGAAAGCTATCGTTCCACCCTTCCCCTGCTGAATGAAAAAGACAGCGCATCACCGGCAGTATGGCAGGTGCGCATCGGTCAGGGCACGGCGATTGTCAGCCGCTTTGCCGGCCTGCTCGGCAACGATACCCTGACCCGTGCCGACAATGCGCAGTTCGTCATGAACCTGTTCAGCCTGTACCGAACTGAACAGGGTGTCGTGATCTTCGACGATATGCACCAGGGGGCAAGTGATCTGTACGACCCGCAGGCGTTTTATGCTGATTCGCGCCTGCACGCCACACTGTGGTTCTTGTTCGGTTTCTGGTTGCTGTACCTCGTGGGCCGCAGCAACCGCATCGCCCCGCCCGCGACCACGCGGATGACCATGCATGCCGTTGATTTCGTGCGTGCGGTCGGTGGCCTGTTTGCACGGCGCCTGAGCCGGCATACTGCGGCACAGGCCATGTTCAAACATTTCTTTAACGATATTCGCGCCCAGTACGGACGCGCGCAAAACGGTGAGCCGGCCTGGGATATCCTTGAGCGTGCGCCACGCGTACCACCACGTGATATCAGGAAACTGCGCAAATACTATGCGGCCCCCGAAGGGGCGGCACCGAAACTTGTTCCCCTGCATAACCTGCTTCTCAACACAAGGAAACATTTGTCATGAGTACCGCTGCCCAGGACTTTGAGGACCAATTGCTCGAACACACCGGCCGGGTCGTGTTCGGCGCGGAAGACATCATTCACTATTTGAGTATTGCCCTGATCGCGAAAGGCCATGTGCTGCTGCAGGGTGTGCCCGGCCTTGGAAAAACCCTGCTGGCGAAGACACTGGCCACGCAACTCGGTGGCGAATTCAAGCGCATCCAGTGCACCGCGGATCTCATGCCCTCCGACATGACCGGTATCAATATCTTCAACACTGCCGAGAATCGCTTCAGCTTTATGCCCGGACCCATATTTGCCGACGTGTTGCTGGTCGATGAAATCAACCGGACCGGGCCCAAGACCCAGTCGGCGCTGTTGCAGGCCATGGAGGAATACCGCGTTACGATTGACCGCGAGACCCATAAACTGTCAGAGAACTTTTTTGTGATCGCCACGCAGAACCCGCACGAGTTTGAAGGCACCTACCCGTTACCGGAATCGCAACTCGATCGCTTCATGATGCAGCTCGATATGGACTATCCGTCGCTGCAGATGGAACAGACCATCCTGCGCACCTATGACACCCCGGGCAGCAGCCACACCGGGCAACCCGATATGCCGGTATTGCCCGCCGAGGCACTCGCCGCGGCACGTAGCCAGGCAACCGAGATTCATGTCGCCGACAGTATTTATGACTATGTCTCACAACTTGCGGCCGCCAGCCGTGTCCATGCCCAGGTCAACCTTGGCCTGTCCAGCCGCGGGGCACTCGCCCTCATGCGCACCGCCCGCATCGAGGCGGCCCTGCGCGGTGGCGAGTTTGTCACCCCGGATGACATCAAGGCCGTGGCCCAACCGGTCATGGCGCACCGCCTCGTGCTGTCGCCGGATGCGGCACTCGAAGGCGTACAGGCCGTTGATGTGGTCGAGGCCATTTTCAACCAGGTCGATGTGCCACGTGATAGCAGCGCCGAAGACTAAGACAACATGAGCCTTTCCGGTCGCAGCTACCTGATCGCCGCGCTGATCGCCCTGCTCGGCATCATCGGCCAGTGGTCCGGCGGGCCATGGGCCGAACTGTGGCGCTATCCGGCGGCCGCGTTTGTGCTCGCGCTCGCCTACGAGGCCATGCGCCTGCGACTGCGCCCCGTGCCCCTGCAACGCGTCAGCGAGCCTCGCGCCCTGCTGGGCCGTCCCCTGCAGGGCCAATGGCGCGTGGAGAACAACGAACCGCGGCCACTGGTGATGCGCAGCATGGCTGAATTTGCACCGGGCATGCTCGGTGAACGCCGCATCGTCAACTGGCGGGTGCCGGCCGATACGGTAACCAGCCAGCCTTTCAGCATCACCCCGCAACAGCTCGGCACATTGCACTGGCGCCCGGTGTATACCCACACACTGGGCCGCTTTGGCCTGGCCTGGTGGAACCGGCGCGCCTCGCTACCTGGCACGCTACGCGTCGTACCGGACCGCCTGCATCATTACGAATACCAGGGCGGGACCCGGCAAAGCGGGGAACGCAACAAGCGCAACCGTGGCGTTGGCCATGAACTGCTCGCCCTGCGCGATTACCAGCCTGGCGATCCCCTGCGCGCGGTCGACTGGAAGGCCACTGCGCGCAGCGCCAAACCCACCGTGCGCCTGTACACCGAGGAACAGCACCTCGAACTCATGTTGCTGATCGATTGCGGTCGCACCAGCCAGTTACAGGCTGGCCAGCTGAGTCGCCTGCATCATTACGTCAATGTCGCGGCACGGCTTGCACAAAAAGCCGTGCAACAGGGCGATCATGTCGGCCTCGTCACCTTCGCCGATGCGCCCTTGCACTGGTTCGCGCCGCAGCGTGGCCAACAGGCCCTGCACGGCGTGCGCAAACTGCTCGAACAGGTGCGTACCCTGCCGCGTGAATCCAATCCCCTCGCGGCGGTGCTGAAAATGCGCCAGCTGGTGCGGCAACGTGCCCTCGTCGTCGTGTTCACGGATATTGACGGTACCGGTTCGAGTGAACAGTTACTCAAGGCCGTACAACTCATGCAGCCGAAGCACCTGCCGCTGTTTGCCGGCATTGTCGATGAAGAAATCGCAGCCCTGAACAACAGCCTGGCCAGTGAATGGCTCGACCCCTACCACGCACTGGCCGCACGCGAGACCCGGCATGCCGCGGCACATACCGTCCTGCAACTGCAACAACTTGGCTGCCAGGTGATCGAGGCCAAGGCACGGCAACTCGATGAACAGGTGCTAACCTGTTACGACCGGCTGCGGGAACGGCGCAGGGTGTAATGCGTGAGGAGTGAGGAGTGAGGCGTGAGGCGTGAGGCGTGAGGTAGACTATAGTTTATCGCCTCACTCTTCACACCTCACCCCTTACGGTTTTCGTTTCCGGCCAAACTTCCATAAATGGCCATACAGCACGGCCCACAGCAACACGCCGTAACCCAAGCCGATGATGATGCGGGAGATACGATCGTAACCGTGATCCGGGGATACATAACCTTCGATCACACCGGCACCGACCAGGAACGGCACGATCACGAACAACAACTTGCCGGCCTGCGCCACGGCCTTTTGCACGGCTTCGCTGCGTGGCCGGTCGCCGGGCCGCACCAATGCTTCACCGAGCCGCACACCGGCCGCCCCGGCCAGGATGATGACGCTGAGTTCAACCACGCCGTGCGCAAACACGAAATCAAACAGGCGGCCGGCCAGGTCATAGCGGTAGGTATAGGCGAATATCGAGCCGAGCATGAAGCCGTTCAGCACCATCATGTACAGCGTGCCAATGCCATACAGCGCGCCGAACACAAATGCGAACAGCGACACCATGATATTGTTGGTCATGATCGATAGCGACAACACCGACGATGGCATGACGTTGAGCAGATCATCGGTCCACAGGTTGCCGTCATGCACCGTGTTGATCATACCTTCCGAGGCAATGATCGTGATCGTTTCCGGGTTGTTATCGACCAGCAGCCAGCCGGCCAGGGCGCTGCCAAGAAAAATCACGAGCACGGCCAGGATCACGCCACGCATCTGTTGCATGACATCGGGTACTTCCTGCGTGTAGATCTTTTTCAGGGTCTGGCCGAGGGCCTGTGGCCGGCGGTAGATCGCGTCGTGCATGCGTACAAACAGTGCCTCAAGATAGTGCCGCACCTTGCTGTTCGGCAGTACTGTACGTGCCAGGGACAGGTCACGCGCCAGTTCCCGCGAGCCCTGCACAAGTTGCATGACTTCATCGATGGGTTCGTTATGCGAATCGCCCTGCTTTTGCACGAGTTGCTGCAGGCGCTGCCAGTGCGCGGTGCGTCTGTTCAACCAGTTCGCAATGGCATTGTCGTTGGCCTGTTTCATGCCGCATCCGCCTCGACTACCTGCTCGAGGCGCTCGCGTAACTCGCGCTCACGGTCATGCAGGCTGGCCTTCGGCGGTGGCAATGCTTCGCCAATGCGTTCGAGCAACTGCTCGGCCAGCTGGATACGTGATAGTTGTGTCAGGCTGTTCCAGCGCCGCCGCAACTCCTGTACGAGTTCGAGTTGTTCCGGATTCAGGCGTGCATGGCTGCCCAGGTCGAGCATTTGTTCGAGGTCTTTGACGCTCGCTTTCTTTTCCTGGATCAGCAACGTGCCGGCAGCCATATCGCCGAGGCGGAGCTGTTTCGTTGTCATTGCACAGGTCACCAGGCCAACCAGGTAAAACTGCGGCAGTGAATCAATGAGGCGGAACAGGTTACGCATGAGGATCGCGCCCGCAGACGGGATACTGCCGTCGGTAGTGACAATCCGCACGCCGGCCATACGCTTGCCCGGTGTACGCCCCTTCATAAGGAGTTCCAGGATCGGGTGATAAAAGAAATAAACAATCGCGGCCGGCCAGATAGCAAGATTGCGCCAGGCATCATTGACAAATACCGCGCCCTCTTCGCCGGTTGCTGCCTGTGCCAGCAACATGATCAGCAGGAACCAGCCGGCAGCAAGAATAAAACGTACATGCCAGTCGATAATAAAGGCATAACTGCGACTGCCGATGCCGGCAATCGGCAGGTCGATGAGCATTGCATCGGCAGAATGTACGGTGAGTTGATCGTCCATAACCAACCTTATCTTAGCATGCCCGCTGCTAACGGCTAGCGATGTTTTATCGCATCGTTGACGCCATCCCAGAATTGGATGCGGGCCTGCAGTGCCTCAATTGCAGTTTGCTCGGCTTCAGTCATTCGCTGGCAATCCCCCTCGCACAGTTCTTCGAGCATCTTTAGCGACAACGGGCCATGGAAGTCCTCGTCGAGATGGATATGCCGGTTCAGATAATAGTGAAACGCCGGCGCCTGTTGTTCACTGATACCCATGTGCGCCAGAAAGCGCCGGAACATGCCCGGGATGACATGCTCGCGACCCAGCGCCAGCGCCGCCGCCACGACATGGGGTTTGCCGGTGTCGATAAAACCAAACGTGGTACGCATGAAGGCCTCTGACGGTGCCGGCGCGATCCCGGCATCGAGTGCCGCCTTAATACCCTTGTCCATGACGATATCGAGAAACTTGAGGGCCAGCTGGGGATCGGTACCGATCTCCCGCATGGTCTGACAGTACAGTTCGAAGTGGCTCGAGTATTGCGGACGGCCATTGGCATCGGGCAGGGCCTCATCGGATTCCTCTTCGAGCACGAGCGAGTTGATGAAGTGCCGCACCGAGGCATTGCCCACCGGCACCCATGGGACGCGGGCAGGTGCGATCGTCGCCTGCAGCGCCTTGATCATCGACATAAAGTCCCACACCGAGTAGATGTGGTGCTGCATAAATACCCGCAGGTCCTCTATGCCCTGCAATGCATCGTACACAGGGTGCCGTTCAAGCTGCGCCTGCAGCGGCGCGATCACCGACATATCGAACTGTATCGTGTTACTCATCTCACACTATTCCCGGAAAAACGCCCGGTTCGGGCAGACATAAGAAAAACTTCAGAACAGCAGCGTCTCGAATTCCCGAAGGGCGCTGCGGTAAACATCACGCTTGAAGGCCACCACTTCGCGCAGAGGGTGCCAGTACTCCACCCAGCGCCAGTGATCAAACTCGGGCTTGTCGCTGCGATCCAGCCGTACATCGGCTTCATCGCCGGTCAGGCGCAACAGGAACCAGCGTTGTTTCTGGCCAATACACAGTGGTTTGCGATTGTGCCGCAGCAGATGCTTCGGCAGGCGGTACGTCAACCACTCGCGACTGCGGGCAATAATTTCGACCTGCTGCGGCGCCAGCCCGACCTCTTCATGCAACTCACGGTACAGGGCATCTTCCGCTGATTCATGCTTGCGAATGCCCCCCTGCGGGAACTGCCAGGCATCCTGGCCGATGCGGCGGGCCCACAATAGCTGGTTATCCTGATTGGACAGGATAATCCCGACATTGGGTCGAAAGCCTTTCGCGTCAATCACCAGACTCACCATTCAATATATTTACAGTTAATTCTCACATAAAGCCGGCCACGGCGGCAAACCCGGCCTGCTTTACCTTTGCCGACCGCCCTTTTATGCTCTGCCCCTCATTTGACACAGGATTGCAACGCGTGGCACTGGCAATTTTCGATCTCGACAACACCCTGCTCAACGGTGATAGTGATTACCTGTGGGGAAAATTCCTCGTTGAACGGGGGGTCGTCGACGGCGACTGGTACGAGGGTGAGAACCAGCGTTTCTACGACGAATACAATGCCGGCCGACTCGATATCTTCGAATTCCTGCGCTTTTCCCTGGCCCCGCTGGCCAAGCATGACCTGGCGACGCTGCGGGCCTGGCATGCCGATTTCATGCGCGACAAGATCGCGCCGATCATGCAGACCAGGGCCCATGCCCTGCTCGACGAGCACCGCGCACGTGGTGATACGCTGCTGATCATCACGGCAACCAACCGCTTTGTCACCGAGCCGATTGCGCGAGCCTATGGCATCGAGGACCTGATCGCCACCGAGCCGGAATTCATTGACGGCCGCTACACCGGCGAGGTCAGCGGTACGCCCTGTTTCCGCGAAGGCAAGGTCAAGCGCCTGTCGGCATGGCTGATTGAAACCGGCCTGAACCTCGAGGGCAGCAGCTTTTATTCCGATTCGCACAACGACCTGCCGCTGCTGGAGATGGTCACTACCCCTGTGGCCGTCGACCCGGACCTCACGCTCACCGATCATGCCACGGCCCGTGGCTGGTCGATCATCAGCCTGCGGGACTGAAACCGCATGCCCGCGACAAGACTGCTGCTACTGCTCATCCTGCTGTTACTGGCCGCCTTCGCCCTGTCGCTGCTGATCGGCAGCGTCGCACTCGAACCCGGCAACATCATACAGGCCCTGTTCGGCTCGGCCGACACCATGACCAGCGGCATCATCCAGGAACTGCGCCTGCCGCGCGCGCTGGCGGCCTTCGCGGTCGGCGGTCTGCTGGCGCTGGCCGGCGTGCTCATGCAGGTGCTGTTGCGCAACCCCCTTGCCGATCCCTACATACTCGGCATCTCTGGCGGTGCCGGGGTCGCGGTACTGCTGGCCCTGCTGGCGGGTATTGGCGGTGGCTGGCTGCATGGCGCCGCCTTTGGCGGCGCGCTTGCCTCGATGCTGCTCGTGTTTGCGCTGGCGCATGGCAAGGGCTGCTGGACCCCGACCCGGCTGTTGCTGACCGGTGTCGTGCTCGCCTTTGGCTGGGGCGCGCTGATCAGCCTGTTGCTTGTCACTGCTGCGCATGAACGCCTGCCCGGCATGCTTTTCTGGTTGATCGGCGATCTCGGTGGCGTGCAACAGGTCTGGCCGGCCCTGCTGGTACTATTGCTGGGGCTCGTGCTGGCTTGGCCGCTGGCCCGCACCCTGAACGTCATGGCGCATGGCGAACTGCGCGCCGCGAGCCTCGGCGTCAATACCGATCGCACGCGGCGCAGCCTGTATGTGCTGGCCTCGTTACTCACCGCGACGGCCGTGACCCTGGCCGGCAGTATCGGTTTTATTGGCCTCGTCATCCCGCACCTGTTGCGCCTGCTCGGTGCGCGCGATCACCGCGTGTTGTTACCTGCCAGTGTCCTGGCCGGCGGCACACTGTTGTTACTCGCTGATGCGCTGGCACGTAGCCTGCTCGGCTCGCAACAACTGCCGGTTGGCGTACTGACCGCGCTGCTCGGGGTCCCGTTATTCCTGTACCTGTTGCGCAGCGAGGCCCGCACATGAGCCTGCAACTCGATGCCCTGACTGTTTCGGTTGCCGATGTCCGGGTCTGCAACGACCTGTCACTGCAACTCGATAACGGCGACTGCCTCGGCATCCTCGGCCGCAACGGGGCCGGCAAGACCACCTTGTTGCACACACTGGCCGGATTGCATGCCGTACAGGCCGGCCAGGTGAAACTCGGCGGGCACACGCTGTCCGGGTTGTCACGCCGCGACATCGCACAGCGCCTTGGCCTGCTCAGCCAGGATGATGACAACCTGTTTCCCGGCACGGTCATGGAAACTGCGCTGATCGGCCGTCACCCCTTCCTTGGCCTGTGGCAAAACGAAAGCGCCGAAGATATCGCGCGTGCCCGTAGCACCCTCGCGGCCTTGCGGCTTGATGGCATGCAGGACCGGCTGGTCAGCACCCTG
>JASFJH010000074.1:0-8424 GCA_050122215.1 Granulosicoccaceae bacterium
AGTGCAGACGCATGGAATCCTTTGTTTTTCGTATACTGGCTGTTTTCGTTATATGTACTTGGCCGGCTGTCTCATGGGCCTTGTCGTTTGGCGAGATCCATAGCCAGTCGCGACTGAATGAGCGGCTCGATGCCGAGATTATGTTGCATACCCGCAACCCCGGCGAGATCGTCAATGCCCGGGTGGCCCTGGCTTCGCCCGAGGCACATGAACGGGCGGGTCTGCAAATGCAGCATATTCTACAAAAGCTGCGCTTCAGCATCGTGCACAAGCAAGACGGCCAGTTTGTGGTCAAGGTCACATCGAAGCAGCCAATCAAGGAGCCCGTGGTGGAGTTCGTGCTGGAACTGCACTGGTCCGGCGGTCGCCTGCAACGCGCCTATGCATTGCATCTCGATCCCCCGAGTCTGTAATCAGCGATCAGAAATCCGTAATAACACGCGGTCAAGGGCACGAAAGCTCAGTACACGTTTCAGCGTACCGAACAGGTAGGTCGGGAAGGTCACGTAGTAGCGCGGTTTCGGCCGCGGACTCTCCAGCGCATGAATGACCCGTTTCAGCACCGCCTCGGGGGGCAGGGTAAACGGCATACCGTCGCCTTCCTTGCCGAGACGGTTTTCCATTGCCAGGTAACGCTCGCGGTGCACGCTGCGCTCCGGATCAATATGTTCGCGGTAAGCCCGCATGGCGTTTTGCCGGAACTTGCTGCGGATCGGACCGGGCTCGATCAGCGATACATGAATATCGGTGTCAGCCAGTTCCAGGCGCAGCGTATCCGACAGGCCTTCGACAGCATACTTGGCTGAATTGTAGGCGCCGCGAAAAGGCAGGGCGATAAAGCCGAGAATCGAACTGTTCTTGATGATGCGGCCTTCGCCCTGCTTGCGCATCACCGGTAATACGAGGTTGGTCAGTTCATGCCAGCCGAACAGGTTGGTTTCAAACTGTCGGCGCAGGGCATCACGGCTCAGGTCCTCGACCGCACCGGGCTGACCATAGGCGCCGTTGTTGAACAGTGCATAGAGTTTGCCATCGGTACGGCGCAATACCTCTTCCACCGCGAGTTGGATCGATTCACTGTCATCGAGGTCGAGTCGCAGGCTCTCGAACCCCTGTGCATTGAGTGTCGCGACATCCTCGGCCTTGCGCGCCGTGGCAAACACACGGTAGCCGCGGCCGCGCAGGCCCTGTGCGACGCACAGGCCAATACCACTGGAACAACCGGTTATGAGTACAGCCTTGTCTTGCATGTGCGTAGTATAAACGTGATTCAGGCCAACAGCACGGCGACGATGCCGGTAATGAAGATCCCATCAAAGGTACCGGCGCCGCCAATCGCGGCCACCGGCGTGCCAATCTTGCCGATATCGTGCAACTTCAGCAGGTCCGCGCCAATCACAACACCGAGTGTGCCGCTGATATAGGCCAGCGGCGCGCTCAGCTCGGGGTTGAGCAGAAGTGCGACCAGGGCCGCGGTAATCGGCGCCACGAAGATGGGCATGCCGATACCGAGCCCCGGGATCGGGCGGCTCAACAGGTAAGACATGGTTGCAACAACCGAGATACCGGCAATCACATCGAATGCTGCCAGCGGGTTGATCGTCATCAGGTACAGTGAGAAGGTCACTGGCACAAGACAGCCACCGACGTTCACGGCGACCAGTGTCTTGCCCTGAAAGTCTTCGGTCTGGCGGTGCAACAGGCCGCGGAACAGGGGATGGACCGGGATCTCAACCGGCCTGTCGGCCTTGATAGTAAACAGTGGCAGGTTGATGACACTGCCAAACAGTGAAACCATCAGGAGTAAATAGGCACCGCCTGGCGACAGTCCGAGTTTGTCGAAGGCGATGCGCAGGATACCGAGATGGATCAAGGTAATAAACACAGCGAGCAGGCCGATAAAAATCAGCAGATGTGGTGGTGAGACACGTGGCATAGGCGTTCAGCCTTCCTGTTCCTGTTTGAGACGTTGCTGCTGCTGTAATGCCCACATACCATTGTAAATCCCGCCGGCCTGCAGCAGGCTGTGATGGTTGCCGCGCTCGACGATCCGACCCCCGTCCATGACCAGAATGACATCGGCATCGATGATTGTCGACAGCCGGTGTGCAATCACCAGTGTGGTGTGTTCACGCGCCACTTCGCGCAGTGCATCGAGAATCGTCTGCTCTGACTCCGAATCGAGGCTCGAGGTGGCCTCATCGAACACGAGGATGCGCGGATTTTTCAGGATGGCACGGGCGATCGCGACACGCTGTTTTTCGCCACCGGAGAGTTTCAGGCCGCGTTCACCCACCACCGTGTCATAGCCTTGTGGCAGGCTGCTGATGAAATGATCGATGTGCGCCAGCTCGGCCGCCCGTTCGATTTGTTCGCGGCTGGCATCCGGCCGTGCATAGGCGATGTTGTAGTAGATCGTATCGTTAAACAGCACGGTGTCTTGCGGCACGATGCCAATTGCGCTGCGCAGGCTGTGCTGCGTCACCCGCCGGATATCCTGGCCATTGATCAGGATGCGGCCGTCGCTGACATCGTAGAAGCGGAACAACAGGCGCGCCAGGGTCGATTTGCCGGCACCACTGTGGCCAACCACGGCGAGTTTCTGCCCCGGCGCGATGGTGAAATCGATATCCTGCAGGATTGTGCGCTCGGGCGTGTAGGCAAAGCCGACATGTTCGAAGCGCACTTCGCCATCGCCTACCTCAAGCGGCACGGCATCATCGGCATCCTTGATCTCGATGCGTTCCTCCATGATGCGGAACATCAGGTCCATGTCGGACAGGGCATGCTTGAACTGGCTGTAGACGATGCCGAGAAAGTTGAGCGGGATGAATAATTGCAGCAAAAGGGCATTGACGAGCACGAGATCACCGAGCGTCATCGTGCCATCGACCACGCCCTGGCTGGCGAGGATCATCATAAGGGTGACGGCGATCGCGATAATCATCGCCTGGCCGACATTCAGTGTCGACAGCGAGGTCTGGCTCTTGACCGCGGCATCTTCCCACTCGCCGAGCGCCTTGCCGTAGCGCTGCATCTCGAACTGTTCGTTGCCGAAATACTTGACGGTTTCGTAATTGAGGAGGCTGTCTACGGCATAGGTATTGGCCTCGGAGTCCTTCGTGTTCATCTGCACGCGAAACCGCATGCGCCACTCGGTGATCACGAAGGTAAAGCCGATATAGGCTATGACCGCGAGCACGGTGACCACGGTAAACCAGACGCTGTATTGCGTGAGCAGGATTCCGGCAATCAGGCCAATCTCGACCAGCGTCGGCAGGATACTGAAGGCCAGGTAGTTCAGCAGCGAACTGACACCGCGCGTGCCGCGGTCCAGGTCGCGTGAGATGGCGCCGGTCTTGCGATCCAGGTGAAAGCGCAGTGACAGCGTATGCAGGCGCTCGAGGATGCGTTGCGAGACCTTGCGCATCGCGCCGTGCCGAACCCTGGCAAACACCGAGTCACGCAGCTCGTTGAACAGCGAACTGGCCAGCCGCAGCACGCCATAGGCAAGTAACAGTGTCAGGGGCAGGAACAGCTCACCGGCCGGCGCCTGTTCAAAGCTGTCGACGATGCCCTTCAGGGCCAGCGGCACACCGACATTGGCGATCTTGGCCAGCACGAGTGCCGCCAGCGCCACGCCGACCCGGCCGCGGTAGTCCCAGAGAAACGGCAGCAGGCTACGAATGGTTTTCCAGTCATTGCGGTCGGCAGTTGGCAGACGCGTGGCGCCAGCGGTGTGAAAGCCCATGGGTGGTGATACCTTATAAGTGTGTTATGCAAAGGCAAGCAGTCACCCATTGTCACAAAAACCCGTGCCGGGTGAAACCGCTTGCTGACATGGTGCGGTATTGGCGGCGGCTATTCGGTATACTTTCACCCGGAATGCCCGGTTCGGCGGGGTAGACTGGACGCGCAGCAAGATTGAAAAACTGCTCCTCTCACCCCATATCAGGATCAGTTTCAGGATATTGAAGATTTTTTTTCGAGGTAGAGTCATGCCGATTTACGAATATCAGTGTACGGCCTGTGGCCACGTGATGGATGTATTGCAGAAAATGAGCGATGCGCCGCTTAGCGATTGCCCGGAATGCGGCAAGCCTGCCCTGCAGAAGAAGATCTCCGCGGCCGGTTTCCGCCTCAGCGGCAGCGGCTGGTACGAGACCGATTTCAAATCCGGTAGCAAGAAGAATGTCACCGAAAAGTCTTCGGACAGCAGCAGTTCGGCCAAGCCGGCATGCTGCAGCGGCGGCAGTTGCCCCACCAGTACCTGACAGCTGTTTGTCAGGGCAACAGCTATGAGCATGATGCGCCGTTACCTTATCGCCGGGTTGCTCGTCTGGCTGCCGCTGGGTGTCACGGTGCTCGTGTTCAGGCTGCTGGTCGGTCTGGTTGAGCAAGTGCTTAACTGGCTGCCACCGGAATACCGTCTCGAGGTACTGCTGGGGGTCGATATTCCCTACCTGGATGTGATCCTGGCCCTGCTCGCCATGTTTCTCGTGATCTGGGTCACCGGCGTGCTCGCCGCCAACCTGTTCGGCCGCAAGCTGGTCGAGGGATGGGAGTCGCTGCTCGGCCGGATCCCGCTGGTACGAACGATTTATCACAGTGCCAAGCAGGTCGCCGAGACCGTATTTTCCTCGACGGGCAAGTCGTTCCGCAAGGTGTTACTGATCGAGTACCCGCGTAAGGGTTTGTATACACTGGCTTTTCAGACCGGCTCAAGTGTCGGCGAGGTGCAGGACAAGACCGGTGAAGAGGTCGTCACGGTGTTTGTGCCGACCACACCGAACCCGACCTCGGGCTTCATCCTTATGCTGCCGGTAACAGATGTGGTTGAACTCGAGATGAATGTCGAAGAGGCCCTGAAAATGGTCATCTCGCTGGGCATGGTCGAGCCGCAGTGGCCGCAGAAAAAGCCCACGGCCGCCCCGGTTGATGTTGCATAACCGCTTGTCAGCCCTTAATATTCCGCCCCTTCTGTACCCCTTTAAATAAAGCGAATTCCAATGCGAAGCCATTATTGCGGTCACGTAAACGAAAGTCTGATTGATACCGAGGTTGAACTGTGCGGCTGGGTCCACCGGCGCCGCGACCACGGTGGTGTGATTTTTATTGATCTGCGCGACCGTGAAGGTCTGGTGCAGGTGGTCATTGACCCGGACACCGAGGAGGCATTTGCCAATGCCGAACGTTGCCGCAGTGAATACGTCCTGAAGATCCGCGGCCGGGTGCGTCACCGCCCGGAGGGCACGGTCAACGATGAACTCGCCAGTGGCAAGGTCGAAGTGCTGGGCAAGGAACTCACGATCCTGAACGCGGCCAAGACCCCGCCGTTCCCGCTCGAGGAGGAAGACACCGAGGTCAAGGAAGAAAACCGCCTGCGTTACCGTTATATCGATCTGCGCCGGCCGGTCATGCTGCGCAACCTGCGGTTGCGCTCCGAGGTCACGCGTGTGCTGCGTGAATACCTGGATTACCACGGCTTTATGGACATCGAGACGCCGATCCTGACCCGTGCCACCCCGGAAGGCGCGCGTGACTACCTCGTGCCGAGCCGTACGCATCATGGCGAATTCTTTGCCCTGCCGCAGTCACCGCAGATCTTCAAGCAGTTACTCATGGTCTCGGGCATGGATCGCTATTACCAGATCGTGCGCTGTTTCCGTGACGAGGACCTGCGTGCCGATCGCCAGCCCGAATTTACCCAGCTCGATATCGAAACCTCGTTCATGGACGAGGAAGCGATCATGCAAACCAACGAGCAGATGATGCGTGAGCTGTTCGACAAGGTGCTCGGCGTGGCATTGCCAAACCCGTTCCCGCGCATGACCTATGCCGAGGCCATGCAGCGCTTCGGCTCGGACAAGCCGGACATGCGTGTGCCGCTCGAGTTCGTCGATATCGATGACCTGCTCAAGGATGTTGAATTCAAGGTGTTTGCCGGTCCGGCGCAGGACCCGGACAGCCGCGTCATCGCAATGCGTCTGCCGCAGGGTGGTGAACTGAGCCGCAAGGAAATCGACGAGTACACAAAATTCGTTGGCATCTACGGCGCCAAGGGCCTTGCCTATATCAAGGTCAACGATGTCGCGGCCGGGCGTGATGGCCTGCAGTCACCGATCCTCAAATTCCTGCCGGACGAGGCCATCGACGGCATCATGCAGCGCACTGCTGCCGGGAACGGCGACCTCGTGTTCTTCGGTGCCGACAAGGCCACCATCGTCAACGAATCGATGGGCGCGCTGCGCGTCAAGCTGGGTCACGAGCGTGGCCTGGTCGAGGCGGGCTGGCATCCGCTGTGGGTGGTCGATTTCCCGATGTTCGAACACGATGAAGCCAGCGGTCGTTACGTGGCGCTGCATCACCCGTTCACGGCACCGCGCGTGGACACCCCGGAAGCCCTGCATGCCGACCCGGCCAATACGGTATCGCGCGCCTATGACATGATCCTCAACGGCAGCGAAATCGGCGGTGGTTCAATACGTATCCACGACAGCGCCATGCAGGCCGAGGTCTTCAAGCTGCTCGGCATCTCCGATGCGGAGGCCGAGGACAAGTTCGGTTTCCTGCTCGAGGCGCTCAAGTACGGTTGCCCGCCGCACGGCGGTATCGCCTTCGGTCTGGATCGCCTGGTCATGCTCATGGCCGAGGCCTCCTCGATCCGCGAAGTCATGGCCTTCCCGAAGACGCAGACCGCGAACTGCCTGCTGACCAACGCGCCGTCCGACGTGAGCGAGAACCAGCTCAAGGAACTCAACCTGCGCATCCGCAAGAAACCGGCAGAATAGTCGTCAGTCAGCAGCGGGCAGTCGTCAGTTGTTCATAGCGTCTGCCGTCGCACAGCGTGAGGAGTGAGGTGTCAGGAGTCAGGTGTATATTATGCCCCACGCCTTACCCCTTACACCTCACGGATGTTCTGCTAACGGATGACTGCCAACTGCCAACATTTCAAGAGACCGGAGTCGGTGCTCGTCGTCGTGCACACGCGCGATGGCCAGGTGCTGGTCATGGAGCGCGCCAGCCCGCGCGGCTTCTGGCAATCGGTGACGGGCAGCCTGCGCGAGGGCGAGTCCGCGGAACAGGCCGCCTGGCGGGAGTTGCGCGAGGAGACCGGTTTTCAAACCGGTCAGCTCATTGATTGCCAGCGCACCAACTCCTTCACGATCCTGCCGGAATGGCGTAGCCGTTATGCCCCGGAGGTGCAGGAAAATACCGAGTATGTGTTCCGTTTCCGGGTTGAGAATGCCGCGGTGCCGGTCTTGAGTCAGTCCGAGCATGTCCAGGCGCAGTGGCTGCCGCGCGACGAGGCGGCCAGCCGGGTCAGTTCCTGGACCAATCGTGACGCGATCCTCGATTTTGTTCCCGAACCTGTTAATGACTCAAGCGGTTGATTGGTGACGTATTTCCCGGTTTTTAACCGTACTGGCCGATGACCGCTACGGTCTAACAATGGTACACTTGCTTTAATCAGTAACAGCAACAGACAAGGGTATACAGGCAGTATGGCTGGACACAGTAAATGGGCCAATATCAAGCACCGCAAGGCGGCCCAGGATGCCAAGCGCGGCAAGATTTTTACCAAGCTGATCCGTGAGATCGTGGTCGCGGCCAAGATGGGCGGCGCCGAACTGGAGAGTAATCCGCGCCTGCGTGACGCGGTCAGCAAGGCACTCGCCGCCAACATGAAAAAGGACACGGTGGAAAACGCCATCAAGCGCGGTGCCGGCGCCGGCGAAGGCGAGAACTATGATGAAGTGCGTTACGAAGGTTATGGTACGAACGGTGTTGCCGTCATGGTTGATTGCCTGACCGACAATATTAACCGCACCGTCTCGGAAGTTCGCCACGCATTCAGTAAATGCGGCGGTAATCTCGGTACGGACGGTTCGGTGGCCTACCTGTTTACCAAGGCAGGCATACTGAGTTTTCCGGCCGGCACCGATGAAGATACGATCATGGAAGCCGCACTCGAGGCCGGTGCCGAAGATGTCGTGACCAATGACGATGGCAGTATCGATGTCATGACCACACCGGAAGATTTTAACAGTGTAAAGCAGGCCATGATCGATGCCGGCTTTGAGCCGGAGGTGGCCGAGGTCACAATGAAGCCGTCGACGACGGTAGATATGGACCTGGAGAGTGCCGAGAAGATCATGCGTCTGGTCGATATGCTTGAAGATCTCGATGACGTGCAGAACGTGTATTCGAACGCTGAATTTTCCGAGGAGGTCATGGCGCAATTGCAGTAGGCCATGACCCTCTTGCTTACAACAAGCCACAAAAGGCGGAACCAGGCGATGCTGATCGCCAGACAACAGGACTATGACGCGGATTCTCGGTATTGATCCCGGTTCACGCGTAACCGGTTTTGGCATCATCGATACAGACGGTGCAGCGAGCCGCTATGTCACGAGCGGCTGT
>JASFJH010000075.1:0-8401 GCA_050122215.1 Granulosicoccaceae bacterium
GGACATCATCAAGGCCGCAGGCGCGACCCCCGCCGGTGTGGCGATTTCCCTCGATCGCATGGAACGCGGCCTCGACAGCGATCTGTCCGCCGTGCAATCAGTCGAGCAACGCCACGGCGTCAAGGTGGCGAGTATCGTCACGCTCGATGACCTGGTGAGCTATCTCGAAGAAAAACCGGATGATGCCGAAGCGCTCCAGCGGATCCGCGCCTACCGCGCCGAGTACGGCACTACCCGTGAGGCGTAAGGTGTCAGGCGTGAGGCGATACCACCCCCTCACGCCTCACGCCTCACACCTAACGCCTTACATATTTAACCCAGTATCAGCTTCAGTCCCACGGCGATGGTGATCACTTCATAAATGCGCTTGATCCAGCGGTTGCCTTTGACAATCGCCAGGTGCGCGCCGAGATAGCCACCCAGTAATGAACCGAGCAGCAGTGCCGGCAACCAGTCCCACTTGATCTCGCCGAGCCAGCCGAGCGTCATCGCGCCCGTGCCGTTCCAGAACACCCCTACCAGGATCAGCGTATAGGCCACGGCACGCCGGTAATCGAGGCCGAACCAGCGCACCAGCCACAGGGTCACGAACAGGCCGGTACCCGAGGTCAGCGAGCCGTTCAGGACGCCGATCACAAACAATATGCCGCCGCCGACCAGAAAGCCGCTGCGGTCGCGGTGTGACGGCACATGCCCGAGACCAAGCCCGGGCTTCAGCCACGAATACACACCGAGCCCGAGCGTGAGCACGCCCAGTGCCAGCTGCGCGAGCCGGTCCGGCACATCGAGGATCAGGGTCGCGCCGAGCACCACACCGGGCAGGCCGGCAGCCAGAATAAACAGCGCAAAACGGCGTTCCAGCGCATCTTCACGCAGATGCCGGACTGTCGCCCCCACGCCGAGCGCAACACTCGCGACCTTGTGCGTGGCCAACGCGACGGCAAATGGCAAACCCAGGAAGATCAGTGCCGGCAACTGGATCAGCCCCGCGCCGCCACCGGCAAAGGCAGAAAACAGATTCGCCAACAGCGAGATAATGAACAAGACAAAATGTTCAAACATGCTTTGTGCCCGGGTGTGACATGGTTCGCGGCCGGGGAGCCTCTGCAGGCGGCATAATGACTAACACGTAGACGCCGTCTATACTGAATTGATAAATCAATGACACCACACTCTAACAGGGTTGTACCATGCCAGAAATACGCCTACTGACCACGACACTGACCATCCTGCTGCTGGCAAGCAGCCAGGTGCAAGCCGGCAAGATCAAATGCTGGACCAACAGCGAGGGCATACGTGAATGTGGCAATATCGTGCCGCCGGAGTATGCGCAAAAAGGGCATGAAGTATTGAACCGGCAGGGCGTGACCGTTGATAAAGTCGAACGCGCCAAGACCCCGGAAGAACTGGCCGAAGAAAAACGGCTTGCCGCCATCAAGGCCGAGGAAGAGCGGTTACGCGCCGAACAGGAAAACCGTGACCAGGTATTGCTGCATACCTTCAGCAGTGAAGATGAAATCATCATGGCGCGTGATGGCAAGATCACGGCACTGAAAACCGAAATCCGCCTGACCAACAAGAGCATGGCAAAGACACAGGAACGCCTTGATGCCCTGCTCAAACAGGCTGCCAACCTCGAGCGCGCCGGTAAACCGGTGCCGGCCAGGCTTGCCGGCGACATCAAAACTGCCACGGAGCAGGTGGCTGAATACCGTGCCTTTATCAGCACGAGGCAATCAGAACAGGAACGTATCAACACGCAGTTTGACAATGACATGACGCGTTACAAACTGCTCAAATCCGGAAAAGTGCGGCGGCCGCCCCTGAAAACCCCGGAAACGGCAAAAGCCAGGTAAGTATCGCTTCAGCCAAACAGGGCAGCTGATAATTGCTGCCATTGTGCCGGCCAGCCCTCCAGCGGCGCGCGTCTGAAACCGTTCCGCAAAAACTGATGCATATGACCTTCGACCACCGCGAGCAACAGGCGCGCCTGCGCCTGGATCTCTTCATCAGAGCGCTGCTCACCCTGCATCCTGCCCTCGCGCAGTATTTGTTTGAACTGGGTTTCCAGTCGTTCGAAAAATTGCGCGGTGCGCTCGCGCAGGCGTTCGTGCTCGCCGGTCAGCGCGTCACCGATAAGGATGCGGGTCATACCCGGGTTCTTGCCGGCAAAACCGAGTAATACAGCGAGCACTTTTTCACAGCGCAGCCGTGCATCCCTGTCTTCCGACATGATGCGATTCACCAGGCCAAATACCGTATCTTCGATGAACTCGATCAGGGCATCGAACATTTTCGCCTTGCTCGGGAAATGGCGATACAGCGCCGCCTCGGTCACACCGACGGCACGCGCCAGTTGCGCGGTGGTGATGCGCTTGCCGGGATTGGCCTCGAGTTCGCGCACAAGTGCCTCGAGGATCAACTGGCGGCGTGGAACGGGTTTATCTGTCAAGGCAAGACTCCTCTCCGGGAATTTCCTGATCAGGCATGCATCGTCATAAACAGTTTCATGACTTGATTAATGTGCCGACACCTTCATCCGTGAAGATCTCCAGCATCACGGCATGTTCGACCCGACCATCGATGATGTGCGCGGTCTTCACACCGCCACGCACGGCATCCAGCGCGCTTTTAATCTTCGGCAGCATACCGCCGTGGATCGTGCCATCGGCAATCAGTTCATCGACCTGTTGCGCAGAAAGCCCGGTCAGCAGTTTGCCGTCCTTGTCGAGCAGGCCCTCGGTGTTGGTCAACAACAGGAGTTTTTCCGCGCGCAGGGTTTCGGCCAGTTTGCCGGCAACGAGATCGGCATTGATGTTATAGGACTGGCCGTCTTCCCGGCCAATCCCGATCGGTGCAATCACGGGAATAAAATCGCCGTGCACGAGCATGTCGACCACCGCGATATTGATACTCTCGACCTCGCCAACATGACCGATGTCGATGATCTCGGGGGCATCGAATTCCGGGTTGTCACGTTTGACCTGGAGCTTGCGGGCACAGATCAAATCCCCGTCCTTGCCGGTCAGACCCACCGCGTGGCCACCATGCCGGTTGATGAGGTTGACGATCTCCTTGTTCACCAGCCCGCCCAGCACCATTTCGACGACATCCATGGTCTCGCTGTCGGTGACCCGCATGCCCTCGATAAATTTGCTTTCCTTGCCGATCTTTTTCAGCAGCTCGCCAATCTGGGGACCACCGCCATGCACAACTACCGGGTTCAGACCCACCAGTTTCATGAGTACGATGTCACGGGCAAAACCCGCCTTGAGCTTTTCATCGACCATCGCATTGCCGCCATACTTGACGACAATGGTCTTGCCGGCAAACCGCTGGATATACGGCAAGGCCTCGCCCAGTACACGGGCAATATTCATCGCGGCATCGGGTTTAATGCTCATGCTGCTTTCCCAGGAAACATTTTATTAAAGGTATGGCGCGCGATTATACGCGAGTTTGGCGAAAACGCATTGTTGCACCTCAGAATGGCAATTCGAGTTTGTCATTCACCGCAAGCATCTGGGTACGGAAAGCATCCTTGATCCGATCAAGTGCCTCCTGGCTGTCTGCCTCGAAGCGCAGCACAAGTACCGGCGTCGTATTCGATGCGCGTACCAGCCCCCAGCCATCGGCAAACTCTGCGCGCAGGCCATCGATAGTGATTACCCTGGCATCCTCGAACCGTGCCTTGTCAATGAATTGCTGCATAAAGGCATGATGTTCACCCTCATTCATGTGCACATGCAGCTCCGGGGTATTGATGCTGTCAGGCAGCGCCGCGAATACATCCTTGACGGGGCCGCCCCGGCTCTTCGGGCCAAGCAACTCGAGCAACCGTGCCGCCGTATAGATGGCATCATCAAAGCCGTACCAGCGGTCCTTGAAGAATATGTGGCCACTCATCTCACCGGCGAAGGGTGCACTGGTCTCCTGCATCTTCTTTTTGATCAATGAATGGCCGGTATTCCACATGATTGGCTTGCCACCATGCTTCTCGATCTCGCTGGCAAGATTCTTCGAACATTTCACATCAAAAATAATTTCGGCACCGGGGTTACGCTTCAGGATATCGTCGGCAAATAACATCATCAGCCTGTCCGGCCAGATGATGTTGCCGTCACTCGTGACAACGCCAAGCCGGTCACCGTCACCATCAAAGGCAAACCCGATATCCGCCTGGTGGGCCTGCACGGCGTCGCGCAGGGCCTGCAGGTTCTCAGGCCGGCTTGGATCGGGATGATGATGCGGGAAATTGCCGTCGACTTCACTGTACAGTTCCAGTACCTCGCAGCCCATTGTCTTGAACAACTTCGGCGCCACCACGCCGGCTACACCGTTGCCGCAATCCACGACGATTTTAAACGGCCGTAACAACATGACGCGCCCGGCGATACGCTCGATATAGTCATCGATGATGTCGATCGACTCGAGCTTGCCGTCGTCGCTGACAAAGTCTTGCTGCTCGATACGTTGACGCAAATTCTGGATATCGGCACCGGCCAGGGTCGTATAACCGATCACCATCTTCAGGCCGTTATAGTCCGGGGGATTATGGCTGCCGGTCAACATGACACCCGTGCCCTGGGCCTTTTCCCAGGCCGCGTAATACAACACCGGGGTGGGCACCATACCGACATCCAGTACGTTGATACCACTCGCCTTCAGACCCTCGAGCAGGGCTCGCATGAGTGGCGGTCCGGAATTACGGCCATCGCGCCCGACCGCGATCGTGTTCTGGCCGCGCGCCTGCGCCTCGCTGCCCAGTGCCAGCCCAATCTGGCGCACGACCTCCTCGGTCAGGTTCTTGCCGACCATGCCGCGTATGTCATAGGCCTTGAAGATTGCCGGATCGATAGCGGGAGTTGCCGTGGCAGGCTCTGTTGCGGCCTGCTCATCAGACACAACAATGAGTCCTTCGCTTTCCTGGAACAAGACGTCCTCGACCATGTCTTCCGCTGTCGCGGGTTCGGCCGCCTGTGGTTCAATCACCGGCGCAGGCTCCGGTGGCTGCGGCTCAGACGGCTTTGGTACGGCAGCACGCTGCTTATGAGCGCGCCAGCTCATGGCGCCGCCGCCAACCAGCACAAGCACGGCCAGCGCCGAGACAATCGCGAGATTCGGCCAGTTCACTGACCTGGACGGTTGCGCAGCAGCCAGCGGTGCCCATACCGCCACCTGCCAGCGCGTGCCGGCCACCGGCAATGTGTACGGGCTGCCCGCCCGCAGATTACCGGGACCCTGCGATGCCAGCATCAGGTTGGCCTGTCGCAGTTCAAGATAGGCGCCACCGCTTTCAACCTGGTTCAGGATCTGCTGCAACAGGGCCACGTTGTATGCCGCAATCACCGCCCCCGACCAGCTGCCATCCGGTGCCCTGACACGGCGCACGATATCGATATGCTGCTGGTCGGAGCCGAAACGATGCACCTCGAGTAGTAGCGGCTCGTCACCCGTATACGCACTCTTCAGCAAATCCTGACAGGCATAACTGAGTACCGGGGCGACATCGTCATCAATGCGATCGACCTTGTCCGAGACCAGCCGCGCGCGCAGCAGGTGGGGTAATTGCCATTGAGGTCCGTCCAGGACCAGGAAGGTGGTATCGGCCGGGACCAGGTTGAGCCGCTCGTTTACGATGAGCCGCTCCAGTTCGTCCCTCACTTTTGCAAACTCGTTGCCAAGTTGTTGCGCGGCGCGGGCCGCGATTGGTCGGGCATCGCCTCGTTGCCCGGGGGGGGCTTCCTGCAGCAGTTCCATGTTCATGGCCTGCCACGCCACGCCACCAAGTGCGGCCAATGTCACAACCGGCCACAACCAGGCAGGCAGGCCGGTCGGCCGCCTGCGGCGGGGCTTTTTGCTTTTGGCTACTACATCCTGTTTTTTACCCCGACCCAACATACTTTGCTACCTTCGTTAACCCGCTTACGCTCGCCCCGTCGATCCGAAACCGCCGGCACCCCGCTCACTGTCATCGAATTCCTCGACGATCTCGAAATCGACCTGGGCCACCGGCACGATCACCATTTGTGCGATGCGCTCGGCCGGCTCTATGCGGAACGTATTATGGCCGCGGTTCCAGCAGGACACGTATAACTGCCCCTGGTAATCCGAATCGATCAGGCCGACCAGGTTGCCGAGTACGATGCCGTGTTTGTGCCCCAATCCTGAACGCGGCAACAACATTGCACAATAGCCCGGGTTGGCAATATGGATGGCCAGCCCGGTAGGAATCAGTTCGGTCTGCCCCGGCGCCAGCTCAACCGCCTTGTCGAGACAGGCTCGCAGGTCCATGCCTGCCGAACCGTCGGTGGCATAGGCCGGCATCGGGATGGTGTCGCCAATGCGTGTATCAAGAATCTTAACCTGAACGTTTTTCATGGTACCTCTGTGCAATAAGTTCTACGAGTTGTCGCGCCAGGCGCCGCTTCGGCGCACGTGGCAATATCTGTTCGCCGTCTGCCCAATACACGTGCAGGGCGTTGTCATCGGCCTCGAAGCCCAGCGGCCGGCCCTGTTCGTCCGTGCCGATTTCGTTGGCCGCGATCATATCGAGCCGCTTCGCGGCCAGCTTGCCCCGTGCATGGGCTTCCATATTACCGGTTTCCGCGGCAAAACCGACCGTAAATGGCGCCGTCTCAAGTGTCCCGACACTGGCGAGAATATCCACGGTCGGGATCATCTCGAGTCTCAGATCGGCCGTGTCCTTTTTGATCTTCTCGGCGGCGATCCTGTCCGGCCGGTAATCTGCCACGGCCGCCGCGCTGATGAACAGATCGGTATCGGCGAGTAAGGCCTGCACCGCCTCGTGCATCTGTGCCGCCGACTCGACATCGACCCGTATCACGCGTTCCGGGGGCGGCAGGCAGACCGGGCCGCTGACCAGCGTGACGCGGGCTCCGGCCTCAACACAGGCCTCGGCCAGTGCATACCCCATCTTGCCGCTGCTGCGATTGGAGATAAAGCGCATCGGGTCGATCGCCTCGCGGGTCGGGCCGGCTGTGATCACGACGCGCACACCGGCCAGGCTGCCCGTCGCGAACAGGCCGGCGGCCTGCTCGACGAGTTCGAGCGGTTCGAGCATGCGTCCTTCGCCCGTCTCGCCACAGGCCTGTTCACCGCTGGCCGGCCCAAAGATCGATACCTTGCGCTCGCGCAGGCGTTCAATGTTCGCCTGCGTCGCCGCATCCGCCCACATGACGCGGTTCATGGCCGGCGCGATCGCCAGCGGCGCCTCGCTGGCCAGGCACAGCGCGCCGAGCAGATCATCGCCACGCCCCTGCACGAGCCGGGCAATAAAATCGGCACTGGCCGGCGCAACGAGCACGAGATCCGCCCAGCGCGCCAGTTCGATATGGCCCATGCTCGCCTCGGCCCGGGCATCCATGAGTTCGCTGCGCACCGGGTGGCCGGACAGCGTCTGCAGGGTCAGCGGCGTGATGAACTCCATCGCCGCCCGGGTCATGACGACCTGCACCTGGGCACCGGCCTCGACGAGGCGGCGCACAAGCTCCGCACTCTTGTAGGCGGCGATACTGCCGGTAATGCCGAGCAGCACGTGTTTGTTATGCAAGGAAGCCATAGCCACTCATTCTAGCAGACCGCCCGGTCTGGCGGGCTGCCAGCACACGGGGTAGACTGGCCTGACTCAACTACGACATGGAGGTCGTTATGCCGATAACCGACTGGCCCGCCATGGAGCGGCCACGCGAAAAACTGCTGGCCCGCGGTCCTGCCCAGCTTTCCGATGCCGAATTACTCGCCATACTGTTACGCACCGGCCTGCGCGGCCGTTCCGCGCTGGCGCTGGCGCGCGACCTGCTGGGTCGTTACGGCAACCTGCGCAGCCTGCTCAATGCCCCGGCCGGCCAGCTCGGCAAGGAGCCGGGCATCGGTCCGGCCAAGACCGCGCAACTGCAGGCCGCACTCGAGCTGGCACGGCGCCACCTCGGCCATGCCCTGCAACGTGGCGAGCACCTCACCGACCCGACCACGGCGCGGCGCTACCTGCACGCGCAATTGCGCGACCGCGAGCGCGAGGTGTTCGCCTGCCTGCTGCTGGACACGAAACACCGCGTACTGCATTTCGAGGAGCTGTTTCACGGCACGCTCGACGCCGCCCAGGTCCACCCGCGCGAGGTCGTGCGGCTGGCACTGGCACACAATGCCGCGGCCCTGATCGTTGCCCACAACCACCCCTCCGGCGTGGCCGAGCCGAGCCGCTGTGACGAGGCCATCACAAGGCGGCTCGTCGATGCCCTGGAACTGGTCGGCATCCGGCTGCTGGATCACATCGTGATCGGCGATACGGAGACGGTTTCCCTCGCCGAACGGGGTCTGCTGTAAGCAAAAACAAGGGCTTGGCAACTGGCCGGAGCGGACGCGCAGAGCCGGGGCGCCG
>JASFJH010000076.1:0-8382 GCA_050122215.1 Granulosicoccaceae bacterium
CGACAAAACCTTCCTGATCACAATTGGTGATCGCACCGTGACCGGCATGGTCGTGCGTGACCAGATGGTCGGGCCGTGGCAGGTGCCGGTGGCCGATTGCGCGGTGACCGCCAACGGTTTTGACAGTAATAGCGGTGAGGCCATGTCGATGGGCGAACGCACGCCGATCGCACTTGTGCACCCGGCGGCCTCGGCACGCATGGCGATCGGTGAAGCGCTCATGAACATTGCCGCGGCGCGTATCGATAACATCAGTGATATCAAACTGTCGGCCAACTGGATGGCGCCGGCCGGGCACCCGGGCGAGGATGCCGGCCTGTACGACATGGTGCAGGCGGTCGGTATGGAGTTGTGCCCACAGCTGGGGATCTGTATCCCGGTCGGCAAGGACTCGATGTCGATGAAGACGGTCTGGCATGAGGGCGGCATCGACCATAGTGTGACTGCACCGTTGTCGCTGATCATCTCCGCATTTGCGCCGGTGATGGATTGCCAGGCCAGCCTTACCCCGCAACTGCATACCGATTGTGGCGATACCGACCTGATCCTGATTGACCTGGGCAAGGGCCATAACCGGCTGGGCGGCTCGGCACTGGCACAGGTTTACAAGCAGGTCGGCCATCATGCGCCGGACGTCGATGACCCCGTCACGCTGAAGAACGCGTTTGCCGCCATCCAGCAACTCAATGCCGAGGGCATGTTGCTGGCCTACCATGATCGCTCCGACGGCGGTCTGCTGGCGACGGTCTGTGAAATGGCGTTCGCCGGTCACACCGGCGTCACGGTGCAGCTTGATGATCTCGGTGAGGACAAGCTTGCGGCACTGTTCAATGAAGAACTCGGCGCCGTGATCCAGGTGCGCCACACCGATACTGACATGGTGCTGGATACGTTGCATGGTTACGGCCTGCGCCGACACAGCCATGTGCTCGGGCAGTTGCGTGACGATGATCGTATTGTGTTTACCGCTGACCATGCCGAGGTGTTTGCTGACACGCGCATCAACCTGCACCGGGCCTGGTCGGAAACCTCATGGCGTATGCAGAGCCTGCGGGATAACCCGGCCTGTGCCCGGCAGGAATACGATCGCCTGCTCGACAGCGAGGACCCGGGACTGTCGCCGATCCTGACTTTCGATGCGCAGGAAGATATCTGTGCACCGTATATCACTCGCGGCGCACGGCCACGTGTTGCTGTCCTGCGCGAGCAGGGCGTGAATGGCCAGATTGAAATGGCCGCCGCTTTTGACAGTGCCGGTTTCAGTGCCGTGGATGTGCACATGAGCGACATCATCAGCGGTCATACCTCGCTGGCTGATTTTGCCGGCCTGGTCGCCTGTGGCGGTTTTTCCTACGGTGACGTGCTCGGCGCCGGGCAGGGCTGGGCCAAGTCAATCCTGTATAACAGCCGGGCACGCGATGAGTTTGAACGCTTCTTCACGCGCGAAGACAGCTTCGGACTTGGCGTGTGTAACGGCTGCCAGATGATGGCATCGCTGCACGACCTGATCCCGGGCGCCGAACTGTGGCCACGGTTCGTCCGCAACCAGTCGGAACAGTTCGAGGCGCGCCTGGTGCAGGTGGAGATCGCCGCCTCGCCGTCGCTGTTCCTTGATGGCATGCAGGGTTCACGCCTGCCGATTGCGGTTGCACACGGTGAAGGTCGTGCCGAATTCATGCGCGGTGGCTCGCCTGAACAATGTGAACAGGCCGGCCTGGTCACGATGCGCTATGTCGATAATTACGGCGCAGTCACGCAGGCCTACCCGTATAACCCGAACGGCTCACCGAACGGTATTACCGGCGTGACCACGCAGGACGGCCGCTTCACCATCATGATGCCGCACCCGGAACGCGTATTCCGCAGCCTGCAATACTCCTGGCGTCCGGAGGAGTGGGGCGAGGATGGGCCGTGGTTGAGGATGTTCCGCAATGCCCGTATATGGGTGGATTAGTTGGCAGCTGTCAGTCTTCAGTTTGCAGCCAGAAAAACCTGTGAGGTGTGAGGGGGCAGGCGTGAGGCGGCCCCCCCTGACTCCTCACCCTTCACGACAAATAAGCTAAACTTTTCCCTCGGCCTGTGGTCACAATAAAACGAGCCAATAACAAACCAGGGACGCGCCATGCTGATTAAAATACGCAAGCCGGGAGATATCCGTTCATCCGAGATCACGGATGAGAACATCTACCATCAACGGCGCCGGATTATCCAGGCCGCCGGTCTGGCTGCTGGCAGTCTTGCTGCTGCACCTGCCCGGGCATTTTTCGGCGGAGACGCCGCGGCACAGGTCAATCATGGCAGGAAACTCGAGAACGTCGTGCAGGGTAAACCCAGTGCCGATCTGAAACCGAACACCCTTGAGGACATTGCCAACTACGTTAATTTTTACGAGTTCGCGACCGACAAGCGCAGTCCGGCGATACTCGCCCGTGATTTCAAAACCACACCGTGGTCAGTGCGCATCGATGGCGAGGTTGAAAAGCCCGGCACCTACCAGTTCGAAGACGTCATCAAGCCGCATCAGCTCGAAGAGCGCATCTACCGCCTCCGTTGTGTCGAGGCCTGGTCGATGGTGGTGCCGTGGGTTGGCATCCCGCTGGCAAAAATACTCAAGCACTATGCCCCGACCTCGAAGGCAAAATATGTCGCATTTGAAACTCTGTATGACCCGAAACAGATGCCGGGGCAGCGCCGCCGCGTACTTGATTGGCCCTACGTTGAAGGCCTGCGCATCGATGAAGCAATGCACCCCCTGACCATGCTCGTGGTCGGGCTGTATGGCGAAGTGCTGCCAAACCAGAATGGTGCGCCGATACGCCTGATCGTACCGTGGAAATACGGCTTCAAGAGCATCAAGTCGATCGTCGGTATCCACCTCACCGAGCAGCAGCCACCCACGACGTGGAACCGCTCTGCGCCGAATGAATATGGCTTTTATGCCAACGTCAATCCAAACGTCGACCATCCGCGCTGGAGTCAGGCGCGTGAACGGGTGCTCGGCAAATCTTTCTTCGCCCCCAAGCAACCCACCCTCATGTTTAATGGTTATGCCGACGAGGTCGCCTCGCTGTACAGCGGCATGGACCTGCGCAAGCACTTTTGATTGTCACAATGACTCGCGAGCAACGGCTGCGCTATGTCATCAAGCCGGCGGTCTTCCTGTTGTGCCTGGTGCCGCTCGCGCTTCTTGGCTGGCAGATCTTTGCTGATGCACTGGGCCCCAACCCGGTTGAGGAACTGCTGCACAGGAGTGGTGACTGGGCGCTGCGGCTGTTGCTGTTGACCCTGACCATGACCCCTCTGCGTCGTTTGACTGGCTGGAGCGGCTGGGTTCGCCTGCGGCGCATGCTTGGCCTGTACGCGTTTTTCTATGCCAGCCTGCATTTTCTCATCTACCTGTGGTTTGACAGGGAATTCCTGTGGCGCGAGATCATTGTTGATATCGGCAAGCGGCCCTATATCACGGTGGGTTTTGCTGCCCTGCTGATCCTGCTGCCGCTGGCAGTCACGTCAACCCGCGGCTGGCAACGCCGCCTGGGCCGGAACTGGGCGCGCTTGCACCAGTGGGTCTATCTCGCCGGGCTGGGCGGTGTGATGCACTTCATATGGCTGGTCAAGGCGGATGTACGTGAACCGCTGATGTATGCGGCCTGGTTACTGACCGGCCTGTTGATCCGCGCCTGGTGGCAACGCCGGCAAACCTCATAAAAATAATATGGTAATTGAGCCCTGACCTGCGGTAGGGTGGTGCCTGATAGCAGAATGCTTCTATATGCTGCAGTTATCAGATTAATAAAAAACAATAAACACCGGGTGACAGTAATGTATACATGCCAGTGTCGATTGATGGCATAGCCATGTGCGGTCATGCTATGCCAAGGTGGCTATCGAGGCTCTGGCCTGAAGTGTGGCTGGCCATGGTCTGTCTGTGCCTGCCTGCCGTGGCGCAAGCAGGTGATGCAGGCCAGGCAAATCCTGTCTATACGTTTGCCGTCGTCCCGCAATATACCCCCCTGACCGTCCACCGGCGCTGGTATCCCTTGCTGGAGGAACTGTCGAAACAGGCAGGCATCACTTACCAGCTGCGGATTTACGATAACTTCAATGAATTCATCAAGGACCTGAAACAGGGCCGGCCGGATTTTGCCTACCTGGCGCCCTACCACCTCGTGCTGGCACGGCGTGCCCAGGGCTATATACCCTTGATACGTGATAGCAGCACAAATCTGCAAGGACTCGTCGTGGTACCCAAAAACAGCCCATACCGGAACATCAGGGAACTTGACGGCAAGCAAATAGATTTTCCATCACCGAATGCCTTTGCTGCCTCCCTGTATTTGCGGGCCTACCTGCAAGAGCATGAAAAGATCAGTTTCACACCGCGTTATCTTGGTAACCATGACAATGTCTATCGTCACGTGGCTAGCGGCTTCAGTGAAGCAGGTGGCGGTGTGAATACAACATTATCCCGGCAGCCTGCGGGTCTGCAGGCACGGCTCAGGGTGTTGTTCAAGATGCCGGTAGTTGCCTCACACCCGGTTGCCGCGCACCCGCGTGTTCCCGAACATGTCCGCAAACAATTTGTGAAGTTGATAACGACACGGGTAACAAATGGCAAGATGCAGGGCTATCTTGACAGGGTGCAACTCAACAAGCCGGTTATGGCGGACTACAACAAAGACTATGCACCATTGGAATCACTGAAGCTGGAGAGGTACCTTGTTGAAGGTGGTGATCTGTAAATGGATGCAACAGAAGCAATTACCATTAAATCACGTAATCATAAAACACCGTTTTATCATCGCCTGTATAGCCAGTTGATTTTTCTCAGCGCTATTGTAGTAGCAATCTCGGTTTTTCTGTTTACATCATATACAGTCCATGAACAATCAACGACGGCACGTGAAGCTGTAACCACGCAGTCTACCACCCTGACGAGAAACCTCGGCAATGCAGTGGGCAACTATATTATTACGGAAAACCTTAGTGTCATTGAGCAACTGCTTGTCCAGGCTGCCGCGTATCGTGAAGTAATAGATATACGCGTTACAGATGAAAGAGGGCTGGTCCTGAGCCATGTGCGCCGAAGTGGCGAACAGGTAAAAGTGCAATTTGATGCTTTATCCATGGAGTTGCCCGATACAGATGAGATGCTTGTTGATGATTTTGGATCGTATATCGTCGTCTGGTTCCCCATAGAACATGGCTCAATAGGCTGGGTACGCATCGGCTATAGTCTTGCCACGGTTGATCGTCTGGTCGGGCACATTATACGTAACGGTATCCTGACCGGCTTTTTGACGTTTTTGCTCAGCATCTTTCTGCTGCTGATTGTGTTGAAACGGCCCATCAGTGCAATAGAAAAGGCCACGCTGTTTGCCAGCCGGTTGTACCGGTCAAATGGCGAAACGATTGCCATTGAACGCAGCACCCATGAAGTTGAACAGCTTGAATATGCGCTGAATTATGCGGCTACCCGCCTGTATGAGAGTAACAAGGAATTGTCGGACATAAAGTTTGCTCTTGATGCCCATGCTGTTGTGGGGATAACCGATAATGAAGGGCGCATTACCTATGCCAATGACAAATTCTGCGAAATATCAGGCTATAGCCGGGGTGAATTGTTGGGGCGTACCTTCGGCTTGCTTGGTTCGGGAAAGCATGATGCTGGTTTTTACGCGTCATTATGGAACACCGTGCAGTCTGGATCGGTATGGCATGGCGAACTGCTGGACCGGCGCAAGGATGGCCACCTGTACTGGGTTGACACGACCATCGTGCCGTTTCTTGACAAGCAGGGGAAACCCTATCAATACGTCTCCATCCAGACCGATATCAGTGAGCGCAAACAGGCGGAGCAAAAACTGCGTGACCACCAGGAACAACTCGAAGACAGGGTTGCCGAGCGTACCAATGAACTGCAGTTGGCCAACAAGGAACTTGAATCTTTTTGTTATTCGGTATCGCATGATTTGCGTGCACCTTTAAGAACTATAGACGGGTTTACTCGGGCATTGACAGAGGATTTTTCGGATGTCCTGAATGAGCAGGGCATGGATTACCTGGCCAGGGTACAGAGATCCAGTCAACGCATGACCGAGTTAATTGATGACCTGCTTGAATTGTCCAGGGTTGTCCGCTCCGATATGGTGAAACAGGATGTCAATCTCGGCCGGGTTGCAAGTGCCGTTATTGACGTCTTGAAAAGCAATGATCCTGAGCGCGTCGTCGATATACGGATAGAACCAGGCATGGTGGTGCAAGGTGATGAACGTCTGCTCAAGACGATGATGGAAAACCTGCTGGGTAATGCATGGAAATTTACCTCCCATGGCCGGGAGCCGAGGATCGAGATTGGCAGGCAGGAACAGGATGGGCAGATTCAGTATTACGTCAGGGATAACGGTGCCGGCTTTGACCAGGAATATGCGTATAAACTGTTCGAGCCGTTTCAGCGATTACACTCATCGAATGAATTCAGTGGTTCGGGCATCGGTCTTGCCACGGTGAACAGAATAATTCGCCGGCACGGCGGCAGGATCTGGGCAAACGGTGAGGTAGGAAAGGGAGCAGTATTTTATTTTTCTCTGGATTAAATGTCCTGATCCAGCAAAATGCCTGTCCTCCCGCATGTCACACGCCTCACGCTGCCCGTGAACGTGGTGACCGGTTTTGCCGGATTCCTGATACTTGAGACAGGTGCCGCCGAAGATTCCGGTGCTCGCGAAAAATCGATTACCTTCTGACAAGACAAGGACGTTGTCCGGCCTGAGCAACGCTGTCCCGGCCCGCAGCAAACCGGGCAGGGGGTGGTTTTGCCGTGATCCCCACTGTGGGGCAGCGTCCTGAGACTGTTTTCCGTTCATGCAAGCCGGGCCCAGATCGGGTATCCTATGGCGTCTTCTGGCGGGCCCGCGTACGGGCCTGATTGTTCTATAACCGTTTGATTTACATAGCCGGTAATATTCCCGTCGAGGAAGCCGGGCCGTTGAGGAGTGGGCATGTTCAGCGAAGCCATGACAATTGAAGGATTTGATGATGAGCTGTGGGCGGCAATGCAGGCCGAGCGCACACGCCAGGAAGAGCATATTGAGCTCATCGCGTCAGAAAATTACACGAGCCCGCGCGTCATGCAGGCCCAGGGGTCGGTCCTGACCAACAAGTATGCCGAAGGCTACCCGGGCAAACGTTACTACGGTGGCTGTGAATACGTCGATATCGCCGAGCAGCTGGCTATCGACCGCGTCAAGCAATTGTTCGGCGCCGATTACGCCAACGTGCAGCCGCATTCCGGTTCGCAGGCCAACGCGGCCGTATACATGGCCCTGCTCGAGCCGGGCGATACCGTGCTCGGCATGAGCCTGGCCCACGGCGGGCACCTGACCCACGGCGCCAAGGTCAGTTTCTCCGGCAAGATTTACCATGCAGTGCAGTATGGCCTGGATGAAACCACCGGCGAGATCGATTACGAACAGGTCGAGCGTCTTGCCGATGAGCACAAGCCGAAGATGATCATCGCCGGTTTTTCTGCCTACTCGCGCATTGTCGACTGGCAGCGTTTTCGTGATGTTGCCGACAAGGTCGGTGCCTACCTCATGGTCGATATGGCCCACGTTGCCGGTCTGATCGCGGCGGGTGTGTACCCGAGCCCCGTGCAGATCGCCGATGTCACCACCTCGACCACGCACAAGACCCTGCGTGGCCCACGCGGCGGGATCATCCTTGCCAGGGCCAATGAGGCCATTGAGAAGAAACTCAATTCGATGATCTTCCCCGGTACCCAGGGTGGCCCGCTCATGCACGTTATCGCCGGCAAGGCAGTGGCCTTCAAGGAAGCCCTGCAGGACGACTTCAAGACCTACCAGCAGCAGGTGGTAAAGAATGCCCAGGCCATGGCCAGCGTGTTCATTGAACGTGGCTATGATGTGGTATCGGGCGGGACCGACGACCACCTGTTCCTGGTCAGTTTCATCGAGGCCGGGCTGACCGGCAAGGATGTCGATGCCTGGCTGGGCAGCGCCAATATCACGATCAACAAGAACTCGGTACCGAATGATCCACAGTCACCGTTTGTGACCTCAGGTATCCGGGTTGGCACACCGGCTGTGACCACGCGCGGCTTCGGCGAGTCCGAGTGTTGTGACCTGGCTGGCTGGATGTGTGATGTCATTGATGCCCGCGGTGACAGTGCGACGATTGCCGAGGTCAAGGACAAGGTGCTCGACATCTGCAAACGTTACCCGGTTTATGGAGCCTGATAGCCGCTGACCGCGCGGTGATACCAGGAATGCCGCATGCGTTGCCCATACTGTAATGCCGAAGACACCAAGGTGATTGATTCGCGACTGGCGAATGAAGGTGCGGCCGTGCGGCGCCGGCGTG
>JASFJH010000077.1:0-8354 GCA_050122215.1 Granulosicoccaceae bacterium
CATTGGTGATTCCGGTATACAGGCTCAGATCACGACATTGCAGGATGTAGACGAACCATGGTGTGGTCTTGCTCATGCCGTGGCATTGTAACGGGTTTGCCGTGTGTGTCGAAATCGTGTTTACAGTGGCCGGTAACCGGGCAGGTTTTCCAGGCCACCGGACTTGCCGGGCACCTGGTTGAGGAAATCATGTGCCCGCTCCGGGCTCGTGAAGACAGCCGGTACGGGAGTGCCATCTTCGGCCTGCATCGCCACCGGTTGTGCCGCGCTGGAGCGCTGGATACCGGCAATGCTGTCATCATGCACGGGCAGAAAGACCTGTGAATCAAGTAGCTCGGTCATGAAGGCATCGCCGGCCAGGCGGCCTTCCTGGGCATCCAGAAGTTTTTGTTCCAGCTCGTTCTTCGGTGTGAAAGCGTTGCCAGTCAGGGTTTGTTGTCATCATAGAATAGTTGTGTGTTCGTGCGACAATGTGTGGGATTAGCGGCCACAGCATTTCTTGTATTTTTTCCCACTGCCGCAGGGACAGGGATCATTGCGCCCGGTTTTTTCGCGGCGCAGCGGCTGCCCCTTGTTGGTGCGACCATCGAGGTAACGCCATTGTCCCTGTTCGCGGCGAAATTCACTGGTTTCGTGCAACTGGCCGGGTTTGCCATCAATCTCGAAGCGGGCAATAAACTCGACCTGTCCGTCGTCATCGTGTTCGCCACCGCGTTGCGTGTTCAGCACGGACAGGCCTCGCCAGTCAGGTGGCACCTCGTTGGCCTCGAACACATGGTCGGGGCGGGTCGAACTGTGCCAGCTATCGAGCAGGAAAGTCTCGTTGCGTGTGACAAACGCGCTGTAACGGGCACGCATGAGTGCCTTGGCCGTGGCGGCCTGTCGCGCACCGTCATGCAAAGGGCCGCAGCATTCAGCATACTGCAGGTCGCTGCCGCACGGGCAGGGAGAGGTCGGGCCGGGTATCAACATGGCGCAGGACTGTAGCAGCGTTTGCGCGACTTTGCAGCTCGTCATGCACGGGGACAACAGGGCACCAAAATGGTGCATAAATGCTGCCCATTGCACAATGATGGCGCCTTATTGGCTGGCCGAAGCGGTTTTTTTCTCTGTAACCGGTTGATATGCACTGGTTATGCCAACGGGTACGGTTTTTGCACTAAAGCGGGACAATCATCAGATTGAAAGGGGTCAATAATGGAACAATTATCATCCGGCAGTGATGTGCTGTTTATCCTGCTAGGCGCCATTATGGTGCTTGCCATGCACTCGGGCTTCGCCTTCCTCGAAGTCGGCACGGTGCGCAAGAAAAACCAGGTCAATGCGCTGGTAAAAATCATTACTGATTTTGCCATGTCGACGATCGCCTATTTTTTTATCGGCTACCTGGTGGCCTACGGCATCGGCTTTTTTGACGGGGCGCAGGCACTGTCGGCAAAGAATGGCTACGAGCTGGTCAAGTTCTTCTTTCTGCTGACCTTTGCCGCGGCGATCCCGGCGATTATTTCCGGTGGTATCGCCGAGCGGGCACGGTTTTACCCGCAACTCATGGCGAGTTTCTTCATCGTCGGTTTCGTCTACCCGTTTTTCGAGGGCATGGTCTGGAACGGCAATTTCGGTCTGCAGGCCTGGATCGGCGAGACATTCGGCCACGGTTTCCATGATTTTGCCGGGTCGGTCGTGGTCCACGCCGTGGGCGGCTGGATTGCACTGGCGGCGGTGCTGCTGCTCGGCGCGCGCCATGGCCGTTATAAAAAGGGTGGCGGCATGGCCGCGCACCCGCCCTCTAGCATCCCGTTCCTCGCCCTGGGCGCGTGGGTGCTGACGGTCGGCTGGTTCGGCTTTAACGTCATGTCGGCACAGACGGTCGCGGCGGTCAGTGGCCTGGTCGCGCTGAATTCCCTCATGGCCATGGTCGGCGGTATTCTCGCCGCACTGCTGGCCGGCAAGAATGACCCGGGCTTCGTGCACAACGGTCCGCTGGCCGGTCTTGTCGCCGTGTGCGCCGGTTCGGATGTGATACATCCGCTTGGCGCACTGGTCACGGGCGCAGTCGCCGGTGGCCTGTTTGTCTGGACATTCACCCTGACCCAGAACCGCTGGAAGATCGACGATGTGCTCGGTGTCTGGCCCTTGCACGGCCTGTGCGGTGCCTGGGGTGGTATCGCCGCCGGCATCTTCGGCCTCGAAGCACTCGGCGGTATGGGCGGCGTGAGTTTCATGGCGCAGCTGGTCGGTACGCTGGCCGGCGTGGCAATTGCCCTGACCGGCGGTTTCGTCGTGTATGGCGTGATCAAGACGGTTGCCGGTGGCCTGCGGCTCGACGAGGAGCAGGAATACCAGGGCGCGGACCTGAGTATCCACAAGATCAGTGCCGAGCCGGGTTACGACACGGCATCGACGAGCTGAACCGATGCCCGCATGATGATGGTGGATCGCTGAGTCCAGCTACTCAGCGATCCGTCTCACCCCTCACCCCTCACCCCTCACCCCTTACTCTGTACAGGCTGGATAATTTCCGGCTAAAGTGATAGATTTGCTCCCCTTTTTCAAGCACTTGGCTAAATCCACGGAATCATGACAGGCAAGCTTTACATCAAGACCTTCGGTTGCCAGATGAACGAGTACGACTCGGCGCGCATGGCGGATGCACTGGCGGCCTCGCATGGTCTCGAGCGCACCACAAACCCGGGCGAGGCCGATGTGCTGTTGCTGAATACCTGCTCGATCCGCGAGAAGGCGCAGGAGAAGGTCTTCTCCGAACTGGGCCGCTGGAATCAGCTCAAGCAGCACAACCCGGAACTCGTGATCGGCGTTGGCGGTTGTGTCGCCAGCCAGGAGGGCGAGGCCCTGCGCCTGCGCGCACCGTATGTCGATATCGTATTTGGCCCGCAGACCTTGCATCGCCTGCCGGAGCTGCTCAATGAAACGCGCGCCGCGCGTACGCCGCAAGTTGATGTCTCGTTCCCCGAGATTGAAAAATTCGATCGCCTGCCGGAGCCGCGCGCCGACGGGCCGAGCGCCTTTGTCTCGATCATGGAAGGCTGCAGCAAGTACTGCACGTTCTGCGTCGTGCCCTATACGCGCGGTGAGGAAGTCAGCCGGCCGTTCGATGACGTGATTGCCGAGGTTGCCGGACTCGCCGCCCAGGGTGTGCGCGAGGTCAACCTGCTCGGCCAGAACGTGAATGCCTACCGCGGTCTCATGCATGACGGCGAGACGGCCGACCTTGCTTTGCTCATCACCTATGTCGCCGCCATCGAGGGCATCGAGCGGATTCGCTATACGACCTCGCACCCGATCGAGATGACCGACAGCCTGATCAATGCCTATGCCGAGGTGCCGGAACTGGTCAGTCACCTGCACCTGCCGGTGCAAAGCGGTTCGGACAAGATCCTTACCGCGATGAAGCGCAAGCACACCGCCGCGCAGTACACGGATATCATCGAGCGTCTGCGCGCGGTGCGACCGGATCTGTCACTGTCTTCAGACTTTATTATCGGCTTCCCCGGTGAGACCGATCAGGACTTCGAGGACACGATGCAACTTATCGAGGAGGTCGGTTTCGACCACTCGTTCAGTTTCATTTTCAGTGCGCGGCCCGGCACGCCGGCCGCCGATCTCGATGACGATGTGCCGCACAGCGTGAAGCAGGCCCGGCTCGAGCGTTTGCAGACGCGTATTTCCGAAATGGCGCAGGCCATCAGCCAGGCCATGGTCGGCACCACGCAGCGCGTGCTGGTCACCGGCCCGTCGCGCAAGGACCCGTGCATGCTCAGTGGCCGTACCGAGAACAACCGTGTCGTGAATTTTGCCGGCGATGCCTCACTGGTGGGCGAGTTTGTTGAACTGCGCATTACCGAGGCCCTGCCCAACTCGCTGCGTGGCGAGTGCCTTGATGACAGCCGCCGGGAACTGCGGGCGTGAAACCGTTCATTGCATTGGCAGGGGCGTTTCACTATCTTTTTATCATGCAAGGACATTGCGGGGTGAAGGGTCGTAAGGCCCACGCGCTATCTTGAGCGAACTGCAAACCAACGACTTCATTCTTGAACCGGCCGATAACGAACGCCTTGCCAACCTGTGCGGGCAGTTCGATGAACACCTGCGCCAGATCGAGCGCTCGCTCGGTGTCGAGATCAATAACCGTGGCAACAACTTCCAGGTTATCGGTGACGGCAAGGCCGTGCGTGCCGCCGGCGAGGTACTCAAGGGCCTGTACCGTGAATCCGGTAACGAGGTGCTGCGCCCGGCCGATGTCCACCTGTTCCTGCAGCGTGCCGAGGTCGAGGCGCGGCTGGATAAAAGCCAGCCCTTCAAGGAAGTCACCATCCAGACCCGGCGCGGCACGATTCGCGGCCGTGGCCCCAACCAGCAGCGTTACCTGCACGACATCCGCGAACACGATATCAATTTCGGCATCGGCCCGGCCGGTACCGGCAAGACCTATCTTGCCGTGGCGAGTGCGGTCGAGGCACTGGAAACGGACAAGGTGCGCCGCCTGTTGCTGGTGCGCCCGGCGGTCGAGGCCGGTGAACGCCTCGGTTTCCTGCCCGGTGACCTGGCGCAGAAGATCGATCCCTACCTGCGGCCGCTGTATGATGCCCTGTACGAGATGCTCGGCTTTGAACGCGTCGCCAAGTTGATCGAGCGTAACGTGATCGAGGTCGCGCCGCTGGCTTACATGCGCGGCCGGACCCTGAATGAATCGTTTGTGATCCTCGATGAGGCGCAGAATACGACCATCGAGCAGATGAAGATGTTTATGACGCGTATCGGCTTTGGCTCGAAGGCCGTGATCACGGGTGATGTGACGCAGATTGATTTGCCGTCGAACAAGGCTTCCGGTCTGCGACATGTGATCGAAGTGCTCAAGGATGTCGATGGCATCAGTTTTACCTTTTTCCAGGCCCGTGACGTGGTGCGTCACCCACTCGTGCAGCGCATTGTCAGCGCCTATGAAAGTTACGAAGCGTCATCGTCGGATCCCGGGGCGGAGGCATCATGAACCTGGTACTCGATCTGCAGTATGAACACGGCCAGGCCGATATTCCCGCCCGGGAGCAGTTTGAACAATGGGTGCGCGCGGCACTGGCCGGCCGGTGCGAGGCGGCCGAGTTGAGTATCCGTATTGTCGGCGTTGAGGAAATGACTGCACTCAACCGTGATTACCGCGGCAAGCACAAACCGACCAACGTGTTGACGTTCCCCTTTGAATTACCGGCCGGCCTGGGCGAACTCGACGATGCGGAGATGCCGCACGACCTGCTCGGTGATATTGTGATTTGTGCCGAGGTGGTTGAGAACGAGGCACGCGAGCAGGGCAAGGCTGCCGAGGCGCACTGGGCGCACATGGTGGTGCACGGCGCCTTGCACTTGCTCGGATTTGATCATATTGATCCGGTCGAGGCTGAACAGATGGAAGGCCTCGAGATCCAGATACTGGCGCAGCTCGGGGTGGCCAACCCGTACATGCTCGCGACAGACACAGATTCCGTTAGGCAACAGGGAGTATGACCCCCACTCATGAGTGAAGACCGACCTAGTCAATCGCCCCGATCCTGGTTTGAACGCTTGAGCCAGGCATTGATGGGCGAACCCCAGGACCGCGAACAACTTGTCGAGTTGTTACGTGATGCCGAGCAGCGCCACCTGCTCAACCCGGATGCGTTATCGATGATCGAGGGCGTTCTGCAAGTATCGGAAATGCAGGTGCGCGACATCATGATCCCTCGCTCGCAAATGGTTATTCTCGAGCGTGATCATACCTTTGATGAATTATTGCCGGTGGTGCTTGAATCGGCGCATTCACGTTTCCCGGTAATTGGCGAAAACAAGGATGAAGTGGTTGGGCTGTTGCTGGCCAAGGACCTGTTGGCCTACTCGAACGAAGACAAGCGTGACCGCTTTAATCTGCGTGAGCTGTTGCGCCCGGTCGTGTTCATTCCGGAAAGCAAACGTCTCGACGTATTGTTGCGTGAGTTCCGTGCCAGCCGCAATCACATGGCAATCGTGGTTGATGAATACGGCGGTGTTGCAGGGCTGGTGACTATCGAGGATGTGCTCGAACAGATTGTCGGTGAAATCGAGGATGAGCATGATTTCGATGAAGACATGATGATCCTGACACTCAGTGACACCGAGTCGACCGTCAAGGCCCTCGTGCCGATCGATGAATTCAACGAGCATTTCGGCACACAGTTCAGCGATGAAGAGTCCGATACGATTGGCGGCCTGGTGACCCAGGCGTTCGGGCATGTGCCGGCACGCGGCGAAACCGTCAAGCTCGGCGGGCTCCTGTTCAAGGTCATGCGGGCGGACAAGCGTCGCGTGCACCTGCTCAAGGTGCAACGCGCCGAAGCACAGCACGACAACATCGCTGCAGGTTAAGCGCCAACCTTCTTAATAAACAAGAATAACAAGCCAGCTGAGGGTGCAGTGAAAGTCACACAAGCTTTACGACAGGGACGGCGCGGTGATCTTGTGGTGGCGCTGGCCGGCGCCGCCATGCCGCTCGCGTTCGCACCGTTTGACCTGGCGTGGCTGGCGGTCTTCTGCCTGGCCGTGTTGTTCCTCGGCTGGCAGGCGCAGACAACGCGCCGTGCCGCCTGGCGCGGCTACCTGTTTGGTCTGGGCATGTTCGGCGTCGGCACCTCGTGGGTCATCGTCAGCATCCACGAATTCGGCCATACCCCCCTATGGCTGGCGATTTTCCTGACCGTATTGTTCGTCACCATCCTCGCCCTGTACCCGGCACTGCTGGGGGCGCTGGTGGTGCGGGGCAAACTGCTGGCGACGTTACCCGGTATGTTGCTTGGCCTGCCGGCGGGCTGGGTGCTGGTGGAATGGCTGCGTGGCTGGTTGTTTACCGGCTTTCCCTGGCTGTCACTCGGTTATACACAAACCGACAGCCTGCTGGCCGGTTACGCACCCCTGCTTGGCAGTTATGCCATCAGCCTGGCGATTGCCGTGCTGGCGGCCAGCCTGGTGGTGTTTGTCAGCGAACGCAGTCGTGCCGCAAGGCTGACGGCGCTGGCCGCGGCCGCAGTCGTGTTGCTCGGTGCGAGCCTGGCACAGTTACCGCAGTTCGTCAGTCCGCTCGGGCAGCCGCTCGAGGTCGCGCTGTTGCAGGGCAACGTTGCCCAGGATGAAAAGTGGCAGCCGGGGATGCGTGAGGTGATCCTGGATCGCTACCGCGACATGACGGATGCGGTGCTGGGGACACCACTGATCATCTGGCCGGAAACGGCCGTGCCGGACTTCTATCACAACGTGTTTTATGATTATTTGGATGATATTACCCGCCGTGCCCGGGAGGCGGGCAGTGATCTGCTGATCGGTGTGCCGATCCTGGAATACAACGAGATGCAGCCGACGTATTACAACAGCATGGTCAGTCTCGGCGGCGAGTTTGCCGTGTACCACAAGCGCCACCTCGTACCGTTTGGTGAATACGTGCCGCTGGGTAACGTACTGCGCTTGATCGGCGGCGTGTTTAACCTGCCGATGTCGGATTTTTCCTCCGGTGACAGGGGGCAAACCCGTTTGCCCGGTGCCGGCTTGCAACTCGGCGTGACGATTTGCTACGAGGACGCGTTTGGTAATGAAACCGCCGCCGCCCTGCCGCAGGCCAGTGTCCTGGTCAATGTCAGTAATGATGCCTGGTTCGGCAATTCGTTGGCACCGCACCAGCACCTGCAAATGGCGCGTATGCGCACCATTGAGACCGGACGCCCCATGCTGCGTTCGACCAATACCGGGATCAGCGCCCTCATCGATCATGCCGGTCAACTCACGGCGCGATCGCCACAATTCGCGATCCATACGCTGCGTGGTGAGGTCCAGCCAATGCAGGGGAGCACTCCGTATGTTCGCTATACTGACTGGCCGCTGATCAGCCTCACGCTGGTCTTGTTCGCACTGGCGGCACTGTTTGGGAAGCGAACAAACCGGCGTGCCGGCACACGGCCGGGTGACAGCGCCTGACAAGTATGTTTTATTAAGCGCAGGGAGATGGCCTGCACCGGGCCCGATTATAACGACAACAGGTAACGATCATGACACTCGCCTTACTCATCATATTATCGATCATCAGTCTCATTACGTGGATATGGTTACTCGTCGTGGCCTTCAAGGAACATGTCATGTGGGGACTGGGGGTGTTCTTCCTGTCACCGATACTGGCGATTGTGTTTGCCATCATGCATTGGCAGGAGGCAAAAAAACCGTTCCTTATATATATCATCACCACCGTGCTGGCGACGGGCATCTGGTTCAACCTGTTCTTTGATGCCTTCACACAGAGCATGGAGATCGCGCAACAACAGGAAAGTGGACAAATTACTGAAGAAGAA
>JASFJH010000078.1:0-8283 GCA_050122215.1 Granulosicoccaceae bacterium
GTGGGCGCATCGGGGGTACCGAGGTTGCACAGCAACACGCCGGTACGGATCGGCGAATCATGCTGCAATGTTGTGTTTGCGGTAAAACGGCTCATGCCGGGCAGGGTTCCTGTTTTTTTGTTCAGCTTGTATTCAGCGAGTATAGCGCATCATGCAGGCTAACCGGGTACTGCTATACTCATACACAATAAGTTATTTAAGGAGCTCTCCGTGATATCACAACGATTCTGGCAGGCGTTGATTATCGCCGTGGTAACAAGCGGCGTGGCGAGTCCCGCCCTGGCCGAGCCGCCACCGTGGGCGCCGGCGCATGGTTACTACAAGAACAAACACAAGCATAAAGACAAGTACAAAGACCGCGATGACCATTATGAGGCGGAAATCGCGTATTACGGTGGTAGCGGCAACGCCCTGCCTGCCCTGCAATGTGAACACAGCGGCGCGCAAGCCGGTGCTGTGATCGGCGGTATTGTAGGCGGGGTACTCGGCTCGAACATCGGCAAAGGCGATGGCAAAACCCTCGCCACGATTGCCGGTACCATCTTTGGTGCCTATGTCGGCAAATCGATCGGGGCCGATATGGATGCCGGTGATCAACGATGTGCCGGGGAAACCTTCGAGGTCGCACAGGACAACCAGCCGGTCGAATGGAGCAACCCGGACACGCAACAGGACTACACCGTCACCCCCAGGTCGAGTTACCAGGATCAATCCGGCCAGTATTGCCGCGAGTACACCTCGGAAGTGGTCATCGATGGCCGCAAGCAAACCCGCACCGGCACGGCCTGCAAGCAGGCCACTGGCGAGTGGCGCATCATTAACTAGCGCAGTACAAAAAGAAGGCCGGTCACACCGGCCTTCTTTTTTCACACCTTATGCTGCTGACCAACTCACGCCTCACGATCAAAGGCGATCTGCACATCCGCAAACACCTCGCTTAACCAGAAATGCGCCTTGCGTGATACGCCAACCGCGTAACCTTCACCTGCGGGCTCCTTGTCAATCGACGACAGTACGAGACCGGCCTTGATCCGGTTCGGCGTATAACACTCCGCCAACAATGCCAGGGCATCTTCCTGGCCAGGCCGCACGCGCGGCATGGTCATAACCAGCGACATGAGGCTGCGTATCTCGACGCGTGAACACACCGGCCGCAATGCCTGCATGATGAGCTCGCGGCCGACCTGGCAGCTTTTCCAGGTATAGCGATCGCACTCGTCGAGCAGGGACTGATCAAAGTCATCCTGCTGCCGAAAGAATGACAATGCCGGGTAATAACCGGTGTTATGGGCCATTACCCATTCATGTACGGCGCGGGCAAGCTCCTGACCGAGTTCATGCGGTGAGGCTTCGGTGTGTTGCTTCAGGCTTTCGTCATTGAGTGTCAGACTTGCGGACAACGCCACCCTGGCCTGGCTGAGTTGCACCATGTTCAGGCGGCCCTGCCCCGCAGGATAGCGAACTGTTTGAATATCGGTGTCGTGACCGGTTCGAGTTTCTTGCGCATCAAAGTACCGATTGCATCGCTGCGGGCAAACACGGGGATCGCGACGGCCTCGGTCAATTGTGCCAGCATCATGAGGGCGCGGATTTCTGCTTCAAGCTCCGGAACAGCATCAAGCACTGCCGCCAATTCATCATGCGGCTGTGTGCAAGCCTGTTCCGCCTGCTCCAACAGCGCATTGATGTCCTGCTCGCGCCATTCACCCGGCCAGGCCGCGCGAAAGTAATCGCCAACCGCATCGAATAATGCCGAGACAACTTCCTGGTTAGCCGGCTTCTTCAAAATCTGCTCACTCACCGAAAGAAAGGTTTGCCCGGGCGATGCCAGTACCAGCTCGAGCACCTGCGCGATCACGTTGCCCTGCCCGGCAAGCTCACGTAATGCCGCGGCGTGCTGTGCATGTTCCACGTGCGCGGGTTGTGGATCGGGCAAGGCGTGCGGTATGGCCTGCAGGAAGCCGATGCGGAACACATTCTTGCGGTTACCCTTGTCCCAGATGGCACGTCGTTGCTCTTCGCTGATGAGATCCGCCTGCAGCACCAGCCGCACACTGCGGGCAATCGCATAGGGATCTTCTTCAAACGGCAGAAACTCGACGAGAAAGTCCGCCAGTTCCTTGCCCATGCTGCCTTGCACGACCTGCTCACTTTCGAGCATGCGCCGCGCGTGCTCGGCCTCGGGTGCCGCCCACCACGCCAGCCGCGCCAGTTCATCGCTCAGCCCCTGCGCACACACGACAGCCATGACCGCCTCCGGCTCACCAAGCTTGAGCAGATCGGCAAGGCTGTCATCTTTCATCTGTCCCATGCGCGTCCAGCGCTTCAGGAACACCGGGTAACCACCGGGCGAGCCGAGCACGTGGCCGGACAGGGTTTCCCGTACCTGTTTCAGGTACTGTTCGTCACGGCAATTCGGGTTCAGCTTGATCTCGGCCTCGTTACCGCCTTTCAGGCCATACACGGTCATGCGGCCTTCATCGATGCGCACCGCATCGACGCCGCTGGCGAGCATGACATTCAGGCGTAACTGGTCTTCAACAGATAAGGGCACAACAGATTTCCCGGTGGTTTACTGCAAACTGCAACCTCCATTCTATCAGGACTGCGCGGCGATCCCCACACCCGCGCCAATCCGCTAGAATGCGGGTATGAGCGATTCCCCTGCAAACGAAGGTGTTATCCAGTTTCAGCTCGAGCACAGTCCCGGACCGGCGCCGCAACACCCGGCCATCGCAGATCTGCAGGCCTGGCACACGCGCCTGCACGCCTTGCATGTCATCGGCCGTGATCCCGAGCGCTACGGCGGCTATGCCTTTGGCAACATGAGTGTGCGCGGTGAGGCAGGTGGCTTTATCGTCAGTGGCACGCAGACCGGCGGCCTGGCCAGGCTACAGCCGCAGCACTATGCCGAGGTCACCGACTATGACATTGATGCCAACCGGGTCCGCTCGCGCGGGCCGATCCAGCCCTCGTCGGAATGCATGACGCATGCGGCCGTCTATGCCTCGGATCCCGCCATCCAGGCAGTCATCCATGTGCACAGCCCTGCCCTGTGGCAGGCCTGCGAGCGCCTGCACCTGCGAAGCACGGCCAGAGAGATCGGCTATGGCACGCCCGCCATGGCACATGCCGTGGCCGACATCATCCAGTCCTCCTGTCACCCGCAAACCGGCATGCTGTGCATGGGCGGGCATGAAGACGGTGTCATTGCCTGGGGAGAAAGCGTCGAACAGGCCGGCACGTTGTTGCTCGATACGCTGGCACTACTAAAAAAGTGAGGGGTAAGGTGAGACTCGAACTATTTCCAGAATAACGCCGAATGATTCACATTCCGCAGAAACACCTCACGCCTTACTCCTCACGCCTGACTAGTTTAACTGTACCCGCTGCCCCCACGGCGTCTGCTCCCTGCCCTTGACCAGCCAGATCACCGGGAAATTCGGCTCGATCTCGGGGAAAGCACCCTGTGCATCGGTAAAGTAGACAAGCAGGTCCGGCTCACGCCCGGTCTGCCGGATGTAATCAAACGGCGGGCGGAAATCCGTGCCACCGCCGCCGGGCAGGTTGTCCGGCACACTGAAGGTCTCCCACGGTTCATAGACCCAGGGTGCGTCATCACTGAGTTTGTCATCACAGGCATACAGGCTGATCTTCGCCCGCATCTGGCCCTTCAGGGCATCGACCTCGGAGACAAACTCGCCGATCTCGGCCTCACTGATCGAGCCGCTCGTATCGAGCACTATCGCGACATCGACCTGGTTGCTGCGCAGGCTGGGCAGGATGGCCGCCCCCTCGCGCCTTGATGGCCGCTGGAAACTGTAATCATCGCGTGCAATCGCGCTCATGTACCGCGCCAGCAACATGCGCCACGGCAATCGTGGTTGCAACAGGTGATCGACAAGGCGCGCCATCGCCTCGCCCATCTTGCCGGCCTGTTGCGCGAGTTGTGCGGCACCGGCAAGGCGTTGTTGCCACTGCACACTCAGATCATCTTTTTCCTGCTCTGACAGGGGTGGCGGTTGCGAGGCCCCGCCGGCATTGTCATCGAGCTCGGCCTGGCCACCGCCGCCTTGCTGGTCGTCCTGCTTTTCCTCTTCGCCGCTGCCGCCGCCGTGCTCGTCGCGGTCGTTTTTGCCACCACCGCCCTGCTGGTCGTTTTGCGTGTTCTGGTTATTGTTTTGCGATGCCTGCTCCTCATCGTAGACGTGTTGATCCTCGGTCTCGCGATCATCGAGATCATCGATCGACGGGTAGATTTCCTCGGCGGTCATGCCATCGAACTGCGAGTCATACAGCGTATCGGGAGTAGGACTCAGGCCATCATTGATAAGGATAGGGTTGATGGCGAGATCACAGGCCAGGTCCCAGCGATGCTTGATGCGGTGCTGGCGCCGGGCGAAATGGGAAAGCGCGCAATGCAGGGCCTCGTGCGCGAGGATGAATTGCGTCTGCGCCAGGCTCAGGTCATCGATGTACTGCTTGTTGTAATAAAAGCTCTTCGCGTCCGTGGCCGTGGTCTTGCACCAGTCCGCTCTGGCCTGCTTCATGGGCAGGCGCATGACCAGCGCGCCGAGAAACGGCTTGTCGAGGATCAGGCGCGTGCGCGCGGCAGCAAGTTTTGTTTCGGTATCATCACTCATGTTCGAATACTAACCACGGGGTCCACGGGGAACACGGGGATGCGTTAACGTGATGAGTACAACATCACGTCGGCAATGTCTTTCGCCCACGTCGAGAACTGCGGCACGCTGAAGATCTCTTCACCGACGGCACGGTGCATATCGGACACGAGCATGACGCCCATCTCGCGCTGCGGGAAACGCCCGGCATAATCGAGAATATGGCCCCAGACCTGTTCGGTGTTGCCTTCACCCTGGGCGCGGATCGCGCGGCCGACGAGTGCCGCGGCCACGGCGTATTGCAGGTCGACTTCGTTCGGTACGTTGACGTCTTCACCGCGCAGGATCGCGTCGATGTCGGGCATGTTGTCGAGGTTGTCGACGAACGCCTTCAGTTCGATACCCGCCGCCGGACCGACACAGGCCTGCAAGGTCCCGAGCAACAGCTCGGGATTGTCGCCGAACTTCTGCAGACCGCGATGGGCAAACTCCCAGGAACGCGGCGACGGGAAAGCGACCGGGTTATGCGCCGGGTCAAAGTCAAACAACAGTTCCGGGCGGAAGCGCAGAAAAGCGATGATGCGTTCATCGATACCGTTGGCATAGGCCCAGGCCACCCAGTCATCGAGGTTCGTATCGAATTCAAAATGTGAAAAGCGGTTCGCCAGTGGTGCCGGCATCGTGTAGGTTACACCGCGATCCCCCTGGCGGTTACCCGCGGCAAAGATCGCCCAGCCTTCCGGCACTTCGTACTCGCCCAGGCGGCGGTCGAGGATCAGCTGGTAGGCAGCGGCCGAGACGGTCGGCGCGGCCGAGGTGATCTCATCGAGGAACAGCACACCGCGCTCGCCGTGGCGCTGTGCATTCGGCAGGATCGCCGGCACGGCCCACTCCACTGCCTCGCCGGTGCGGAACGGGATACCGCGCAGATCGGTCGGCTCCATTTGTGACAGGCGGATATCAATCACGGCCACGTCATGCCGCTCCGCCACCTGGGCGATGATCTGGGACTTGCCGACACCGGGCGGGCCCCACAACATGACCGGGGTGTGGTGTCCTTCTCGGGTACTTTCAAATTCGCGGTCGAGTACTGCAAACAACTGGGCCGGGCGCATACTTCCTCCGTCACTACACGGCGTGCCTATATTAGCGAAGGCTTAAGTTTACCAGAATTATCAGGTATTCGGCACGGCGCGTGGTGTTTCTTTCTATACAGGGAGATATCGGCGCGCTCAATCCTGCTTGCGGCGCGTAAAGCGGATGATCTGGCGTCGCGCGCGCTTGTCCGGGCGGCGAGGACGGGCCGGCTGTGCGGCGCGCTCGAGGCGCAATTGCTCGCGTAATTGCTTGCGGGCGGCAAGGCTGTCCGCCGTTTCCCCGTACAGTTGCTGGGCGACACTGGAAGGGCCGCGCTGCGTGCGCAGTGCCTCGACGTGCACGGTCATCGTGTACGGGCCACGGCTGATCGTCAGTTCATCACCGGTCTTGATGGAACGCGAAGGTTTGACGCGGCTGCCGTTCACATGCACCTTGCCACCGCTGATGGCCTCAATGGCCAGCGCCCGCGTCTTGTAAAAGCGCGCCGCCCACAGCCATTTGTCGAGACGTTGCGAGTCCATGAGATAAGTTTGCAGAAAGCAGTTAGCAGTTGGCAAGAGCCAGCATAGCGAAAGCGAACCAGCATGCGATGTCGGCACACCTCACTCCGTTCCTGTGCCGACCTGCATCTGATCCCGCCCTCGTGGCAAATAATCATGAAAAGAACTGTTCCCCCTCCCCTTGCGGGAGGGGGTCAGGGGGAGGGGGAGAAATAAATGACGGCTAGTCTGCCAGCTGTGCGAACATGCCGTTGACGCGCCGCACATAGGTCGCCGGGTCATCGAGCTGGCCACCTTCACTGAGCAGCGCCTGGTCAAACAGCACATTGGCCCAGTCCGCGAAGCGCTCTTCATCCTGTTCCTCACGCATTCTGCCGACCAGCGTATGGCTCGGATTCAGTTCGAAGATCGGTTTCATGTCGGGAATATCCTGGCCGACCGACTTGAGGATGCGCTCGAGGTTGCCGCTCATGTCCCCCTCACGGGCCACGAGGCAGGCCGGGGAATCGGTAAGACGATGCGTCAGGCGCACATCCTTGATCTTCTCACCGAGTACCTGCTTGACGCGATCAATGATGTCGGCAAATTCCTGTTCGGCCTTTTCCTGCTCGGCCTTGTCGGCTTCGTCTTCGAGCTCGCCGAGGTCGAGATCGCCCTTCGCTACCGACTGCAAGGGCTTGCCATCAAACTCGGTCAGGCCGCTGGTCAGCCACTCATCGACACGGTCGGACAACAACAGCACCTCGACACCCTTCTTGCGGAAGATCTCGAGATGCGGACTGTGCTTCGCCGCGGCGAACGAATCGGCCGTGATGTAATAGATCTTGTCCTGGCCGTCCTTCATACGCGCGATATAGTCCTGCAGTGAAACAGTCTGCTCGTCCGTGTCACTGTGCGTCGAGGCAAACCGCAACAGTTTGGCGATCTGTTCGCGGTTGGCGAAATCCTCGGCCGGGCCTTCTTTCATGACCTTGCCAAACTCGTTCCAGAATGTCGCGTACTTGTCGGCGTCGTTGTTTGCCATGCTCTCCAGCATGCCCAGCACCTTCTTGACCGAGCCGGCACGCATACTGTCGATGGCCTTGTTGTGTTGCAGTATTTCACGCGATACGTTCAGCGGCAGATCGCTCGAATCAATCACGCCGCGCACGAAACGCAGGTAATTCGGCATGAGCTGTTCGGCATCGTCCATGATAAAGACACGGCGTACATACAGCTTGATGCCATGCCGACGCTCGCGGTCCCACAGGTCAAAAGGCGCACGGGCCGGGATGTACAGCAGCGAGGTATATTCAAGGTTGCCTTCCACGCGGTTATGCGTGTGGCACAGCGGATCTTCGAAGTCATGCGCGACGTGTTTGTAAAATTCGTTGTATTCCTCGTCGCTGATCTCGTTGCGGGGGCGTGCCCACAGGGCCGAGGCGCTGTTAACGGTTTCGCGTTCCTCGCTACCCTCTTCCTGCTTCAGCATGCGGATCGGCAGGTTGATGTGATCGGAGTACTTGTGGATGATGTTGCGCAGGCGGAAGGCGTCGAGGAATTCATCCTCGCCTTCACGCAGGTGCAGGGTCACGCTTGTGCCGTGCCTGTCACGATCAATCGTCTCGAGCGTGTAATCACCTTCACCACCCGAGATCCAGCGCACACCGTGCTCACTCGAGGTGCCGGCGCGACGGGTTTCCAGCGTCACCTTGTCGGCGACAATAAATGCTGAATAAAAACCGACACCGAACTGGCCGATCAGGTTGGCATCACGTGCCTGGTCACCGGTCAGCGATTCGAAAAACTGTTTCGTCCCTGACTTGGCGATGGTCCCGATATTATGGATGACCTCTTCGCGGTTCATGCCGATGCCGTTATCGGTGATCGTGATGGTACGCGCGTCCTTGTCAAAATCGATATCGATGGCCAGCTCGGTATCACCCTCGTACAGGGCGTCATCACCGAGCGCTTCGAAACGCAGCTTGTCGGCCGCATCCGAGGCGTTCGATACAAGTTCACGCAGGAAGATTTCCTTGTTGCTGTACAGCGAGTGAATCATGAGTTGCAGCAGCTGCTGCACC
>JASFJH010000079.1:0-8249 GCA_050122215.1 Granulosicoccaceae bacterium
GCATCATGGCATCGATTACATTACAAGGTAACCTGATTAATACGAATGGCGAGCTGCCGGCCGTGGGTAGCACCGCGCCGGACTTCCATCTCGTCGATGGTGAACTCAACGATCGCAGCCTCGCCGACTATGCCGGCAAGAAGAAACTGATCAGCATCGTGCCGAGTCTCGACACGCCGGTATGCGCGACCTCGACGAAAAAGTTCAACGAGTACGCGGCGAGCCACGATGACGCGGTCATGATCATTGCCTCGGCCGACCTGCCATTCGCGATGGGCCGTTTCTGTGGCGCGGAAGGCACCGACAAGGTGGTGCCACTATCGATGATGCGTTCGAGGAACTTCGCCAAGGACTACGGCGTGTTGATCGTCGATGGCCCGCTGGCCGGGATCACCGCGCGCGCCGTGCTCGTGCTCGATGCCGACAACAAGGTCGTGCACAGCGAACTCGTGCCGGAGATCGCGCAGGAACCGGACTATGACGCGGCGATCGCTGCGCTGAAGTGATGATTTATGAATGTGGCTCACAGAATCCCTTCGGGCTTCATTGTGAGTACCCTAACCTTCCTCTGGAAGGTTCAGGGCAATTGCTGATTGTTTTTTAATTCATCAATCATCAATCCGCATTCATCGTTTTATTCTGCAGGAATGATTTTATGTTGATATTCGAGCAGTCCAGAACAGGCCGGCGCGATCCGGCACAGGCCCCGTACGAGATGGCGGTCGTCGATGACCTGCCGGCCGATATGCTGCGGGCCGACACGCCCGTCTTGCCGGAGGTCTCCGAGATGCAGGCCGTGCGCCACTACACGCGCCTGTCGCAGCAGAACTTCTCGATCGATACGCATTTCTACCCGCTCGGTTCCTGCACAATGAAGTACAACCCGCGCGCCTGCAATACGCTGGCCATGTTGCCGGGCCTGATCGGGCGTCACCCGCTCGCGCCGGACTCACACAGCCAGGGTTTCCTCGCCTGCATGTTCGAGTTGCAGGAGATGCTCAAGGACGTGACCGGCATGCACGAGGTGTCACTGACGCCGGCGGCCGGTGCGCAGGGTGAGTTTGCCGGCATGGCGATGATCCGCGCCTACCACGAGGCAAACAACGACACTGATCGTACCGAGGTGCTCGTACCGGATGCGGCGCACGGCACGAACCCGGCCACGGCGGTCATGTGCGGTTACAAGGTGCGCGAGATCCCGACCGATGACAACGGCGATGTGGATATCGAGGCACTCAGGGCCGCCGTCGGTCCACACACCGCCGGGCTTATGCTCACCAACCCGTCAACGCTGGGCGTGTTCGAACGCAAGATCGAAGACATCGCGAAGATCGTGCATGACGCGGGTGGCCTGCTGTATTACGACGGTGCCAACCTGAACGCGATCCTCGGCAAGACGCGGCCGGGCGACATGGGCTTTGATGTCATCCACATGAACCTGCACAAGACCTTTTCCACGCCGCATGGCGGTGGCGGGCCGGGAGCCGGTCCGGTCGGCGTGGGCAAACGCCTGATCCCGTTCCTGCCCGTGCCGATGGTGGCAAAAGACGGTGACAGCTATCGCTGGGTCACGGAGAAGGATTGGCCGCAAAGCATTGGCCGCCTGTCGGCATTCGCCGGCAATGCCGGCGTATTGCTGCGCGCCTATGTATATGCGCGCCTGCTCGGGCGTGAGGGCATGCAGCGCGTTGCCGAGTATGCGACGCTGAATGCGAACTACATGCTGGCGCGCATGCGCGAGGCCGGTTTCGAGCTGGCCTATCCGAACCGCCGTGCCACGCACGAGTTCATCGTGACCCTGAAAAACGAAGCGAAACAATTCGATACGAACGCGATGGATTTCGCCAAGCGCCTGCTCGACTACGGCTATCACGCGCCGACCACGTATTTCCCGCTGCTCGTGCCGGAGTGCCTGTTGATCGAGCCGACCGAGACCGAGGCGAAAGAGGACCTCGATGGCTTTATCGATGCGATGATCGCCATCAAGGACGAAGCGAAATCCGCTCCGGATATGGTCAAGGGGGCGCCGCACACCTTGCCGGTGCGGCGTCTTGATGATGTGAAGGCGGCACGCGAGCTTGATCTTGTCTGGCAGGCTGAATAGGCTGGCGATAACCAGCCAATAACAATATAAGGAGACGTCCTCGATGTCCGCATTGATTTGTGGTTCCTATGCCTATGACACGATCATGGTGTTCCATGACAAGTTTGCCAACCACATCCTGCCGGACAAGGTGCATATCCTGAATGTCTCCTTTCTCGTCCCCGATATGCGCCGTGAGTTCGGCGGTTGTGCCGGCAACATCGCCTATAACCTGAACCTGCTCGGTGGCAAGGCGCTGCCCATGGCCACGGTCGGTAATGATTTTGCGCCGTATGCCGAATGGATGGACAAGTGTGGTATCCCCCGCACGCACATCAAGGAACTCGACCATACCTATACCGGCCAGGCCTTTATCACGAGTGACATGGACGATAACCAGATCACGGCCTTCCACCCGGGGGCGATGAGTTTCTCCCATGAAAACCAGGTTGAGGAGGCAAAGGGCGTGACCGTGGGTATCGTCTCGCCGGATGGCCGCGAGGGCATGATCGAACACGCCCGGCAGTTCGCCGAGGCCAACATTCCTTTTATCTTCGACCCGGGCCAGGGCATGCCAATGTTCGACGGTGATGATCTGAAAACCTTCATCGAGCAGGCGACCTACATCACTGTCAACGACTACGAGATGCAGTTGCTGCAGGACCGCACCGGCCTGTCACCGCATGAAGTCGCGGAACGTGTCGAGGCATTGATCGTCACGCTCGGTGGCAAGGGTTCGCACATCTATACGAGCAACAAGCGCATTGATATCCCGGCGGCCACACCGGAAGCGATCAACGACCCGACCGGTTGCGGCGATGCCTACCGCAGCGGCCTGCTGTACGGGCTCATGAACGACATGAACTGGGAGAACACGGGACGTGTCGCCTCGCTCATGGGCGCCATCAAGATCGAACATCATGGCACGCAGAACCATACGTTCGATACTGACGAGTTCAACGACAGGTTCAAACAGGCATTTGGCTACTGTTTGTAACTACCTGGTCAAGACGTCGGGGTGGCCCTGCTGCTCCGACGCGTGAGCTATTTCTCCTTCCTTGTGTTTTCTTGTGGCGACATCGAATATTCATTCGATGGGGATTCCATTGCTGAGCTTGGTTTTTCATGGCCCGGAGGCTATGGTTATAACAGGTCCCGGGAGGTATAAAGTTTGATGCTGATCAAACGCACAAGCAGCGAAATATGTTCGACTGCATGGTAGAAAGTGATAAAGCTGCCGACTGCCGGCAAAACAGGCTATCAGTATAAAAACGAGGGAGTACTGCATGGAGGATGTATTTGGTTACGCGGATGAACTCGGGCCGCTGAAGATCATTCATGTCCATGAACCATCGATTGGTTTGAAGGCGATCCTGGTGATCGACAATGTCGCCAAGGGGCCCTCGATCGGCGGTGTGCGCATGGCCTCTGATGTGAGCACCGAGGAATGTGTCCGCCTGGCCCGCGCCATGACACTGAAGAATGCTGCTGCCGGTTTGCCGCATGGTGGCGGCAAGGCCGTGCTGTTCGGCGATCCGAAAATGCCGCAGGCCGACAAGGAGGCGCTGATCCGCGGCCTGGCCAATGCGCTGCGCAACGAGGAGGAATATATCTTCGCCCCCGACATGGGCACGGACGAGGAGTGCATGGCCTGGGTGCGCGACGAGATCGGCCGCGTTGTCGCCTTGCCGCGCGAGATCGGTGGTATCCCGCTCGACGAGATTGGCGCGACGGGCTGGGGGCTGAGCCATGTCACCGAGGTGGCGCTCGAGTTCTGTGACTTTGAATTAAAGGGGGCGCGCTTCGTCGTGCAGGGCTTCGGTGCGGTCGGCAGGAACACGGCGCGTTTTCTCACCGCCAGGGGCGCGATCCTGGTCGGCGCGGCCGATTCACAGGGGGCGACGCACAACCCGGATGGTCTGGATTTCGACGCCTTGTGCGCGCTGAAAGACGCCGGCCAGAGTGTTGCCGATTATGACAAGGGCACGGCGATGGAGGCGGAGGCGATTGTCGATGTCGAGTGCGATATCTGGATCCCGGCGGCGCGCCCCGATGTGATCCACGAGGACAATGTCGGGCGGCTGAAGACGAAACTCGTAATCGAGGGGGCGAATATCCCGATCACCCACGAGGCGGAAAAAATGCTCGCCGAGCGCGGCATCCTGTGCGTGCCGGATTTCATCGCCAATGCCGGTGGCGTGATCTGCGCGGCCATGGAATACCACGGTGCCACCGAGTCGGCGGCCTTTGCGGCCATCGAGGAAAAACTGCGTCGAAACACGAAACTCGTGCTCGAGGAGGCGGCAAGCAAAAACATCCTGCCGCGTGAGGCCTCGATCGCACTGGCCCTGCAGCGCGTGCGCAAGGCAATGGGCTTCCGCCGCTATTCGTTGTTCTCCTCCGGCCCGCAGTATCTCTAGGCAAGGGCGGGATACCTCATGTACCGGATTCGTTTTCATGGCCGTGGCGGACAGGGGATGAAAACGGCCAGTCGTATCCTTGGTACGGCATTTTTCCATGAAGGTTTCGAGGTGCAGGACGCGCCGCGTTACGGCGCGGAACGACGCGGTGCGCCGATCTTCGCCTATGTGCGCGCCGCCCGGCAGCCCATCAATGAACGCGGCATTATTCAACGGCCGGACCTCGTTATCGTTGCCGATGATTCGCTCGTGCCCGTGCCGGCGGCCGGCGTGCTCAACGGTCTGACCGCGCACACGGTGTTGTTGCTCAACAGCCACGAGTCGGCCGAGACGTGGCGCGAGCGCCTGCATTGCAAGTCACCGACCATCATTCTGCCGATTACCGAGGACGTCACAGATCGTGCCGGGATGCCGTATATCGGCGCGACCTGTGCCGGGGCTGCAGCCTGCCTGCTCGGCGTGATCAGTCGTGATGCGCTGGCCGCGGCAATTCGCGAAGAGCTCGCTGCGCTCGGGCCCGACATCATCGACCGGAATCTCGAGCGGGCGCTGGCGGCCTATGACAGCATGCAGGCCCACGCCGGTAGCGTCCGTGAAGGCGCCGAGGTGTCGGCCAGTGCGTATACACCTCCGGACTGGATCGACCTGCCGTTCGAGGATGCACGCGCCTCGGCGCCGGTGATCCATGCAGGCCTGACCAGTGTCGAGGTGAAGACCGGGCTGTGGCGTACGCTGCGCCCGGTGATCGATTACGACCGCTGCAATCATTGCTGGTGGGTGTGCAGCAGTTTCTGTCCCGATGGCGCGATCAATGTAACCGGCGAGGGCCTGCCCGAGATCGATTATGACCACTGCAAGGGCTGCATGATCTGCGTTGCGCAGTGTCCGCCGCACGCGATCGAGGCGATCCCGGAACATGAGGCCCGGCAACAAGAGGGGGAAACGCAATGAGCCGGAAGTTGTTGACCGGTAATGGCGCGGCGGCCTGGGGTGCGCGACTGGCGAGGGTCGACTACATCCCGGCCTTTCCGATCACACCGCAGACCGAGATCATCGAGTCGTTGTCGAACTGGATCGACAATGGCGAGATGGCCGGCCGGCTCGTCACCCTCGAGTCGGAACACTCGATGCTGACCGCCGCAGGCGGGGCGGCTGCCACGGGCGTGCGCGTGTATAGTGCGACTTCGAGCCAGGGCCTGTTGTACGGCATGGAGATGCTCTACAACGTCGCCGGCTGGCGCACGCCATTCGTGTTGACGAACGTGTCGCGCGGCCTGTCGGCACCGATCACGCTCGAGCCCGATCATAACGATATCCTTGCCGCGCGCGATTCGGGCTGCCTGCAAATCCATTGCGCGACCTGCCAGGAGGTGCTCGACACGACGCTCATGGCCTACCGCCTGGCCGAGGACGAACGCGTGCGCCTGCCCGTGATCGTCAACATGGACGGTTTTTACCTGTCGTTCACGCGCGAACCGGTCACGATCCCGGCAGCCAGCGAGGTGGATGCCTTCCTGCCGCCGTTTGATCCGGAGAACATCGCGTTTCGTGCCAGCGCCCCGGCCAGCCAGGCCGTGGCCGTGCTCGGTGGTTCGCCGTATTCGTATTTCCGCTACGAGACCCACCTTGCCGCGCTGCAGGGCCTCAACGTGTATGACGAGATCGCCAGCGACTTCGCCGCGCGGTTTGGCCGCCGCCATGACGCCGTCGAGGCCTATCACTGCGAGGATGCCGAGATCGTGCTGTTCATGATGGGCTCGTTCGCGACCAAGGCGAAGGCCGCCGTCGACGAACTGCGCGCCGCCGGCCAGGCGGTTGGCCTGCTGCGGCCGCGCCTGCTGCGTCCGTTCCCGGCGCAACACCTGCAACGCCTGCTGGCCGGCAAGCAGGGTGTGGCGGTGATCGATCAGAATATCTCGATGGGCAAGGGCGGCGTGCTGCATGCCGAGCTGGCCTCGGCCCTGTACGGACAAAAGGATGCGCCGCCGGTGCTGACCGGATTTGTCGGCGGTCTCGGCGGGCGTGATATCACCGCCGAGGAGTTCTTCGAGATGGTCAGGATCACGCGCGAGGCGGTTGCCACCGGCGTCACGCCACCGCCGAGGCTGCTGTATAACCGTGATGAACTGCGGCAGGTACACAAGCTGCAGGCCATTGCCCACGTCGAGCGCGAGGAACTGGCGAAAGGGGGAGACGAGCCATGAGCGACAAGACCACCGCCTTCCGGCGCATGAAGGATCTGCCCTCGACCCACCTGCTCGGTACGGGTACGCCGATGTGTGCCGGCTGCGGGGGGCTGCAGGCCCTGCACGAGATCTATGACGTGCTCGGCGGGAAGAACGTGTTCGTCAACGCGGCCGGTTGCATGACGCTGTTATCGGTATACCCTTTCACGCCGTTTCGCGGTTCCTGGCTGTACACGGCGATGGCCTCGGCGCCGGCCGGCGCACAGGGCATCCGCGATGCGCTCGATATCCTGCTCGAGAGCAAACGCCTGCCACCCGAAGACGATCTCGATGTCGTCGTGCTGACCGGCGACGGCGCGGCCTACGGTATGGGCCTGTCCTCGACCTCCGGCGCAATGGAACGTGACCTCGATTTTATCTACATCTGTTACGACAACGAGGGCTACGGCAACACGGGACAGCAGTATTCGGGCGCGACGCCGCATGCGGCAAAGACCGCGACGAGCAAGGGTGCGCATGGTTTTGCCGGTTACAAGAAAGACCTGTTCTCGATCTGGGCCGCGCACAAACCGGCCTATGTCGCGACCGTGGTCGGCGCCGAGCCGCTCGACCTGGCGCGCAAGATCGAAAAGGCGAAGAGTATGAAGGGGCCGCGCATGATCATCGCGTTGTCGCCTTGCCCGACCGGTTGGGACTACGACCCGAAGGACAGCGTCGATATCGGCAAGCTCGCCGTGAAGACCGGTGTCTGGCCGTTAAAGGAATACATTGATGGCGAGGTCGTGCACACGAAGCTGCCGCACCCGCGCCTACCCATTGAAGAGTATTTGTGCAAGCAGGGCAGGTTCAGGCATTTGTTCATGCCGCAACGCGACGAGGCCTTGCTGGCACAACTGCAGGCCAGGGTCGATGCGTACTGGGAGGGGATAGAGGAATGATAGTTGGCAGTCGTCAGTCTGCAGCTTTCAGGGACGAAGCTGAACGGTTATTCCTTTATGGAAGTGAGACTGGATGGTAGGTGACTGATTCTCTTCCCTCTTGGTGACAGGGAGAGTGTAAAGTGGTTTGCACCTTATCTCCCCCCTCCCCTTGTGGGAGGGGGGTAGGGGGAGGGGAAGTAAAACAAGGAGACAAAATGGATATGGATATCCGCGCAAAAGCCAGGCAGCTGCGGAAGAGCATGACCGATGCCGAGCAGCACCTCTGGCAATACCTTCGTCGGAGACAAATTCATGGTCATAAATTTCGCAGGCAATTCCCGATTGGTCACTACGTTGTAGATTTTGTCTGTCTCGAGCAAAAACTGGTTATTGAAATTGATGGTGGGCAACTTTCAAGGCAACAGGAATACGATGCGAGGCGGACAGGCTTTCTTGAGTCACATGACTTTCGTGTTATCCGCTTCTGGAATAACGAGGTGTTAACAGAAACAGAGGCGGTACTGGGTATAGTTGAAGAAGCTTTACCCGGTTCACCCCCACCCTGACCCTCCCCCTGAAAGGGGGAGGGGATGTTGGTGAGACATTCTGAATATGCTCGTGCAAGTTCGGCTTTACTCCC
>JASFJH010000080.1:0-8181 GCA_050122215.1 Granulosicoccaceae bacterium
CTGCATGATCGCCTTGTAACGTGCCTTGTCGGCCGCGTTCAGCGCGACACCGGAGAGGCGAAAATCGCGCAGCGCGTTATCGATGATCTTCTTCTGCGCCGTGGACAGCGTCGCGTATTCATCGCCTTCGGCGATTTGCTTGTAGGCCTGGTACAGCCGTTCATGCTGGCCCATCTCGGTGCTGTACTCACTGAGCTTCGGCAGGCAGGCGTTGTAGGCCTCGCGCAGCGCATCGGTGTTGACCACCGAATTCATGTGGCTGACCGGTGACCAGACGCGGCCCAGGCGTTCGTCCATATCCTCGATCGGCTGTACGAGGTTGTCCCAGCTGTAATGCTCATTGGCATCGAGCAGTGTCTCGATGCGTTCACGGTTTTCGGCGAGCAAGCGGTCGATGGCCGGTCCAACGTGCTCCGGTTTGATGGCAGAAAACGGCGGCAAGCCGGCCATGTCGAGAAGTGGATTACTCATAAGTGACAACCTGGTCCTGTAATGTTTCTGATTCCCCATTTGTGATCAGGGGGTGAGTGTGTCGTAATGTTTGATTGGGGCGTAAATCCAGCACGAAGAGAGTACCTGACTGACATATGAACGAACAGGCCGAAAATCAAGCCGACTTCAGCGGCCTCCAGCCGGGCGTGATCCTCGACGCGGTCGAGCGCTACGATTTGCGCGCACAAGGCGGTCTGCTCGCGCTGAACAGTTATGAAAACCGCGTGTACCGCGTGGACATCGAGGCCGGGGCACCCGTGGTCGTGAAGTTTTACCGCCCGGCGCGCTGGTCTGATGAGGGTATTCTCGAAGAACACAGCTTCACCCGCGAACTGTACGAGCAGGAGATCCCCGTGGTCGCGCCGCTGCCCGGGCCGTCGGGCAGCACGCTCGAGCATTTCGCCGGCTTTCGTTACGCCGTGTTTCCCTGCCAGGGTGGCCGCGCCACCGAGCTGAACACGGATGAAGACTTTCGCCAGATGGGGCGCTTTATTGGCCGCATGCATGCGGTTGGCCGGTTGCGCAGTTTCAGGCATCGTCCCGATATCAGTATCGAGGAATTCGGCCATGCGCCGGTGCGTTACCTGCTCGAGCACGATTTTATCCCGCCCGAGTTGCATGCCGCCTATACGACCCTCGTCGATGATGTGTTACAGGGCATCGAGCAGGTCTTTGCCCGGGTGGGCCCGACCCGGCAGCTGCGCCTGCACGGCGACTGTCACCTCGGCAATGTGCTGTGGACCGATGACGGACCGCATATTGTCGACCTCGATGATTGCCGCAACGGCCCGGCCGTGCAGGATCTGTGGATGCTGTTATCCGGGGATCGCGAGGCCATGACCCGCCAGGTCGATGTCTTGCTGGAGGGCTATACAAAGTTTTGTGATTTCAACGCGATAGAACTGGGTTTGATCGAGGCGTTGCGCAGTCTGCGCATGATCCACTATGCCGCCTGGCTGGCGCGCCGCTGGCAGGACCCGGCGTTCCCGCGCGCCTTCCCCTGGTTCAACACGCCGCGTTACTGGGAAGAGCATATCCTGTCGTTACGGGAACAGTTTGCGAACCTGGGCGAGCCGCCCCTGCAATGGTGGGGGTATTAATAAGGAAGGCTGGCGGCAGGGATTAAAAATGCACCTCGGGGGTTCATTTCGAACCCCGTCGGTGCGGGCTGACAAGCCCAGAGGGCTCAGGCAATGAGATTGGCGAGAATGATCAGGCCGAGCATGACGCCGACCAGCAGGAGTACGGTCTTGCCGACTCGCCCTGCCATGTCCAGATCAACCTGGTGATCGTGTGCGCTTTGCATAATGTTGACTCCTTGCGGGTTGGTTGTTGCAACGTCAAAAAAATCAACTGACTCAATCATAGGTTTCCGGAGAGGCAAAACATTGATCTGGATCAAATACACACAATATTAGTAAGGACTAATTCTCCGCACCGGCAATGCTACAATGCCGGCCAATAACGTACAGCAACGACGGAACAACCATGACGCAACATTATGATTTAATTGCCATTGGCGGGGGATCGGGTGGCTTGTCTGCTGCCGAGCGTGCCGCTGTTTACGGGAAAAAGACCGCCGTGATCGAACGCGGCAAGCTGGGCGGTACCTGCGTCAATGTCGGCTGCGTGCCGAAAAAGGTCATGTGGTATGGCGCCCACCTCGCGCACGCGCTCGGCGAAGCAAAGGATTACGGCTTCGATGTCGAGCGCAAAGGCTTTGACTGGGGCAAGCTGGTCAGTCAGCGGGAGGGCTACATCAGTGGTATCAACAACTGGTACCACGGCTATCTGAAGGATTCGGACATCGACGAGATCGCCGGTGAGGCGCGTTTTGTCGATGCACATACGCTCGAGGTGAGTGGCCAGCAGTACACGGCCGATCATATTGTGATCTCACCGGGCACCGAGCCGGTGGTGCCCGACATCCCCGGCGCCGAGCATGGCATCACCTCGGATGGCTTTTTTGCCCTGACCGAACAGCCGCAGCGCGTCGCCGTGGTCGGCTCGGGTTATATCGCGGTCGAGATCGCCGGGCTCATGCAGGCGCTGGGTTCGGAGGTGAGCCTGCTGATTCGCCGCGAGCATGTGCTGGGCAGTTTCGACGCGATGCTGCGTGAAACCCTCATGGAGGAGATGGTCGAGGCCGGGGTGAACCTGCTTTCCAGCATGCAGATCGAACGTGTTGAAAAGACAGCCGATGGCAGCCTCACCCTGCACTGCGCCGGCGGCCATAGCATCAGCGGTTTTGATTGCCTGTTGTGGGCGATTGGCCGCGCGCCGAATATTGCCGGCCTGAACCTCGACGCCGCCGGCGTGGAGCACGATGAACACGGCTATATCCCGACCGATGCCTTCCAGAACACGAATGTCGAGGGCGTGTACGCGGTCGGTGATGTGACCGGCCGCGCCGCGCTGACCCCGGTGGCGATCGGCGCGGCACGGCGTTTGTCGGATCGCCTGTTCAACAACAAGCCGGAGCGCAAGCTCGACTACACGAACATCCCGACGGTCGTATTCAGTCATCCACCCATCGGCACGGTCGGCCTGTCCGAAGACGAGGCACGCGAGATTCACGGTGATGCGGTCAAGGTCTATACCTCGCGTTTTACACCGATGTATTACGCCTTTACCGAACACAGCATGAAGACCGCGATGAAGCTCGTGTGTGTCGGCGCGCAGCAAAAGGTGGTCGGGGTACACATAATCGGCCTCGGTGCGGACGAGATGCTGCAGGGCTTCGCCGTCGCGGTGCGCATGGGTGCGACCAAGAAAGATTTTGATGACACGGTCGCGATCCACCCGAGCAGCGCCGAAGAACTCGTGACGCTGCGCTAGGTGACGGTATGGCGATCCGACCTTTTGAACAGCACTCGCCGCAGATAGATCCGACGGCGTGGGTCGATGACTCCGCGGTCGTGATCGGACAGGTCCGCATCGGCGCGGACAGTTCGGTCTGGCCCCTGACCGCGGTGCGCGGCGATATCAACGCGATCACGATCGGTGCGCGCAGCAACATTCAGGACGGTTCGGTGCTGCACGTCACGCACGACAGCGAGTACGCGCCGGGCGGTTTTGCGCTGAGCATCGGTGATGATGTCACGATCGGGCACAAGGTGATCCTGCATGCCTGTACGATCGGCAACCGTTGCCTGGTCGGTATGGGCTCGACCGTGCTTGATGGCGTCGTGTTCGAAGACGAGGTCATGCTCGGTGCGCACAGCCTCGTGTCACCGGGCAAGGTGCTCGAGAGCGGTTACCTGTATCTCGGTGCGCCGGCGCGCAAGGCCCGCGCCCTGACTGACAGGGAGCGCGCCTTTTTGCGCTATTCAGCCACTCATTATGTTGAATTGAAAAACAGGTATTGCGCGTAACTGGTTGTTTTTATGGTGCGTGTAAGCAGGTACCGAAAACCATGCAGGAAAATGCCGTAGACGTGCGCGCTTTGTCTGGAAATCCATCCCGCCTGTCGTAAAAAGCTTGTCATGGAACTGATCTGTGGCATGATGCACATGATCAGGCCAGAGGATGGAGGTGCGTAATATGGAAATCTATATCGGTAATATTCCCGAGGGTGTCGACGATTACGACCTGCGCAAGTTCATCGGTGTCAGTGGTAGCGAAACGCGGTTCCGTATTATCGACAAGAGCGGCAAGAGTGGCCGCCGGATCCGGTACGGCTATGCCGACATCGAACCGGCCAGGCTCGCGATCAAGGCCATGAGCAGGAATCATGGTCGCGAATGGCTCGGCCACAAGATCAACGTCCGCGAATTCAGACACCGTTCCTACAGTAACGAGCGCCGTTCACTGAACTGGCGGCAAATCGATTGGCAAGGTGTTGAACGTCGCCAGGTGGATCGCCGCGGCAAGGGTAAAGTGGCCCGTGGCAGCCATGACGAACCGGTACGGCTGTACGCCGAACTGTAGGCGCGCCACTAACTAGCCAGTCGCCTCGAGTTCGCGACGCAGCGACTCAATCACCTCGCTGCTTGAGGGGCGCACCCCGCGCCACAGGAGGAAGGACTCGGCTGCCTGTTCGACCAGCATCCCCAGTCCATCGAGGACTTTATCCGCACCGTGGGCATTCGCCCAGGCCATAAACGGCGTCGGTTGCGCGCCGTACATCATGTCGTATACCCAGCCACCTTCAGCGAGGACATTATCCGGCAGGGGCGGTAACTCGCCCTGCAGGCTGGCCGCGGTACCGTTGATGATGCCGTCAAACTGTTGCCCGGCCAGCGCGTCAAAGCCACCGCCGCTAATGTCACAGCCAGTGTCGCTGAATACCTGCGCCAGTTTGACCGCCCTGTCCGCGGTGCGGTTGGCGATATAAATACTCGACGGTAGTTGTTCGATAATCGGTTGCAGGACACCCTGCACGGCGCCGCCGGCACCGAGGATCAGCAGGCGTATGCCCTGCAAACTGATGCCGTTATTTTCTGTCAGGTCACGCACCAGGCCGACGCCGTCGGTATTGTCGGCATCGATACTGCCGTCGTCGTTCAGGATCAGCGTGTTGACGGCACCGGCGCGCATGGCGCGTTCACTGTGCCGATCGGCAAGGGCATAGGCATCGTTCTTGAACGGCACGGTAATATTCAGGCCCTTGCCGCCGTCAAGCCGGAACTGTTTCACTGCCGCGGCCAGTTCACCCGGCTCGACGAGGATGCGCGTGTACTCGATATCCTGGCCGGTCTGAACAGAAAACGCCGCATGGATCTGCGGCGATTTACTGTGGGCAATCGGGTTGCCCATGACGGCATAGCGGTCGGTCATCCGCCGAACATACCCTTGAGCGTGAAGAAGAACAGTATCGACAGGATGGCACCGGCCGGCAGGGTGATGATCCAGGACAGGAAGATCGTGCGTACCACGTTCAGGTTCAGGGCCGCGATACCGCGCGCCATGCCGACACCGAGTACCGCACCGACCAGCGTGTGCGTGGTCGAGATCGGCAGGCCGGTACCCGAGGCGAGCACGACAGTGGTCGCCGCTGACAGTTCGCAGGCAAAACCCCTGCTCGGGGTCAGCTCGGTGATGTGTTTGCCCACGGTCGCGATCACGCGCCGGCCGTACATGAGCAGGCCAATCACGATGCCGCCACCACCGAGTAATAATACCCAGGCGGGCAGGGCCGTTTTTTGTGCGACTTCACCGCCGGACTGCACGACACCGACGATAGCGGCCACCGGGCCGATGGCGTTCGCGACGTCATTTGAACCGTGGGCGAAGGCCATGCCGCAGGCAGTCACGACCATGAGTACGGCGAACACCTTTTCGACATTGGCGAAGTGAAAATCCCGATCCGCGTTCGGGTCGAGTTTGATCTTGCTGATGAAATAGATACCGATGCCCATGACGACGAGGCCGACCAGCACGGCGATGGCATAACTTTCGACACGGCTTAACTCGAGCCCGACATGTTTGAGTCCCTTGAACAGGGTTACCAGTGCCAGGATAAAGCCGGTCAAAAAGATATACACGGGAACATAGCGTTTCGCGTACTTGAACGGGTCACGTTTATTCAGAATGAATTTCTGCACACTGCGGAACAGCCAGTAGGACAGGATACCCGCAATCGCCGGCGATACGACCCAGCTCATGACAATCGAACCGACCTTGCCCCATTTCACTGCATCCATACCGATACCGATCGCGGCAAAACCGACAATCGCGCCGACAATGGTATGCGTGGTCGAAACCGGCCAGCCGGCACGCGAGGCGATCAACAACCAGATGCCGGCGGCGAGCAGCGCGGCGAGCATGCCGAAAATCAGTATGTCCGGGTTACCGGCCAGCAGGTTGGCATCGACGATACCCTTGCGGATGGTTTTCGTGACCTCGCCACCGGCAAGAAAGGCGCCCGTGAATTCAAATATGGCGGCGATGATGACCGCCTGCTTGATCGTGATGGCGCCGGAGCCCACCGAGGTGCCCATTGCATTGGCCACGTCGTTGGCGCCGATACCCCAGGCCATGAACAGGCCGAATACGCACGCAAGTACAAGATAATAAATTTCGAATTCCATGTTTGAACCCCTTGCGTCAGCGAGCCAGCATCAATTCAAGACGACTGCCTACACGCTGTGATAAATCTGCAAGGTCGCCAATCCAGTCAATCACGCGGTACAGGAACATGACCTGTACAGGCGGCAGATCGTTTTCCAGCTTGAACAGGGCGGCGCGCACCTTGACTTCGATCTTGTCGGTGTCGCCTTCAATCGCATCGAGTTCCTTGATCATGGATTCAACCAGCTTGACTTCGCGTCCGCCAAAGCCGGTTTCGACGAGTTCATCGAGTTCATTAATGGCAGTCTGTGCCTGCTTCGCGGCATCAATGGCGCGGTTGACGAAATCCATGAGTTGCCCGCTGACAGTATTCGGGAATGTCATCTTGCGACCCGTGATCAGGCCGGCGATGTCCTTGGCGCGGTTGGCGACATTGTCCTGCATGGTCAGCACTTCGAGCAGGTCGCGGCGTGAGACCGGCATGAACAGGCTTTTCGGCAGGTGCATGCGTAGCTCGCGTTTCAGCTTGTCGGCCTCACCTTCGAGTTTGGCAATCTTTTTCTGTTCACTGCGCGCAAGTTTCCAGTCTTCCTGCAGCACGGCCTCGAAAAAAGGGATCAGCTGTTCGGTACAGGTGATCACGCTTGCCATGTGTGTCTGGAGTGGTCTTACGGGTGAAGTGCCGAACAGACTGGAGATAGTGGTTCTGGCCATATCTGGAATCCTCGGTTATGCCGCCCCAGCGGGCATATCATTGTTGTCATGTTTTTGTAATGTGCGCGCAGTATATCCGCTCACCCCGGGCGTGCAACCCTGTTAGCCCGAGTGAAATACTCGGGCTTGAAGGCGACTACAGCCAGCCGGCCACGCGCTTTGCGAAATAGGTCAGGATGCCGTCGGCACCGGCGCGCTTGAACGACAGCAGGGATTCCATGACCACTGCCTTTTCATCGAGCCAGCCGTTTTGCGCCGCCGCCATGTGCATGGCGTATTCACCACTGACCTGGTAGACAAAGGTCGGCGTACCGAACTGGTCCTTGACCCGGCGCACGATATCGAGGTACGGCATGCCCGGCTTGATCATGATCATGTCGGCACCCTCGTCGAGGTCGAGCGCGACTTCCCACAGGGCCTCGTCGCTGTTGGCAGGATCCATCTGGTAGCTGTACTTGTTGCCGGCACCGAGGCTGGCCGCCGAGCCGACCGCGTCGCGGAACGGGCCGTAGTAACTCGAGGCGTACTTGGCCGAGTAGGCGAGGATGCGGGTATGGATATGGCCGGCCAGCTCGAGGGCCTCGCGGATGCGGCCGATGCGGCCGTCCATCATGTCCGAGGGGGCGACGACGGCGGCGCCGGCCTCGGCGTGGGAGACGGCCTGTTGCACGAGCACATCGACGGTCTCGTCGTTGAGCACGTAGCCGCTCGCGTCGATCAGGCCGTCCTGGCCGTGGGTCGTGAACGGGTCGAGCGCGACGTCGGTGATCACACCGAGCTCGGGGTATTTGTCTTTCAGGGCACGCACGGCGCGTTGCGCCAGGCCATCCGGGTTCCAGGCCTCGTGCGCGTCCTCGCTCTTTTTCTCCGCGGGCGTGACCGGGAACAGCGCCACGGCCGGGATGCCGAGCCCGACCAGTTCGCCGGCTTCCTTGAGCAGCTCGTCGATGCTGAGCCGCTCGA
>JASFJH010000081.1:0-8139 GCA_050122215.1 Granulosicoccaceae bacterium
AATCACGATGTCGCAATCCGACCAGTCCGTCCCGCCAATAGCGGGATTCGAACTGTAGGCGATCGCCTTGCCATCCACGAGCAGACTCTCCGCGGTCCCACCACAATCAATCGCCCAGGTATCATGCACCGAATCGAACTTGAGCAGGTGGGCCGAACATGCCGCATCGCCACTGATCTCGTTGACCCTTGACAAGTTCAGCAGCCCGCGTTGCCAGGCAACGCGAAACCCCAAGCGCCCCATACGGCCAAAACCATTTATTCCGACACGTGTCATCGCCAGATTTCCCTCTTGGAAAGATAATGCTTGTGTCAATTATGTTATGACTTTATGACGGCTTGATGAAGGTACTAGCCAGCCCGTAGCGCCTCGATCAATTCCAGCATCGTCGCCGCATCGTTATAATCCACCGGAATGGGCCAGCGTGACTGGCCATCCACGAGGACCAGCGCCGGCAACCCCTCCACGCCAAGCTCGGCTGCCTCGGCGATTTCTGTCCGCAACTGTCGTTCAACGGCATCCGATATCAGGGCATCTTCGAAAGTCGGCACGTCCAGGCCAAGTTCTGCCGCCAGTTCGACCAGTGTATCGCTATCAGAGGGGTTGCGCGCCTGCGTGTAATAGGCACGCTGGATTGCCTCGGTCATCTGCACATCAAACTGCTCGCCCTGCTGACGCGCGGCGATCACGGCGCGGCACGCCGGGTAAGTCGAACGCCGTGGCTGACACTCGGTCCAGAAAGCGAAATTGAACCGGGTACCGGGTATGCGCTCTTCAATACGCTGCCAGGTGGTCTGTAACATCTGCTGCATGTCTTCGGACATGGGCTCGTCGCTATCTGCTGCCAGTCCGCCGAGCAGGCGTTTGTACTCAATCTCACGCGGTAGTTCCGTTACCAGTTCAGCAAGTACCGGTTTGAAGCCCCAGCACCAGCTGCACATCGGGTCATGAATATAGTAAAGACTTGCCATGCCAATCATTCGTCAGGGTGGTGTTGCCTGGACAATACTTGAAACAGGTGTACCAGTACCTGGCAACCCTGGCAAGCACTCATATCTTGCGCTCTCGCTCATGCAGGCCATGACCATAGCCGGGCGGTATATATAATAAAGAATGTCTTACTGGAAAAGCAGCCAGAAATTTATGGATATACTTTTAATCTTGTCATGGTCGTGCTAATTAGTAGCTACCTTGTTCAAACAGGAGCGCCCAACATGTCATACAAAACTGTTCTGCCCACTACCGCCTTACTCGCCGGCCTGTGCCTGCCTGCGATGAGCCATGCTGAAGAAGCACCGTTGACAGTCGACATCAAACGCCTGTCACTAGAAACCGCCATGCGCATTGGCCAGGCTGCAATCGCCGAATGCCGCAAACAGGGTGTCCAGATTGCCGTGACCGTCGTGGATCGCGGTGGTCACCCGCAGATCGTGCTGCGCGATGTGCTGGCCATGGACATTACCGTGCCGATCAGCAAGCAAAAGGCCCATACCGCGATGGCCTTCAACTCTGCGACCTCGGCGCTGGAAGGGCGCTTCAAGGGGGCATATGGAGTACCGAAACTAGATAACCTTGTCATCAGTGCCGGTGGTGTACCCGTGAATATCGGTGGCAACATCATGGCCGGTGTGGGCGTGAGTGGCGCCCCGGATGGCAAAACCGATGAAGCCTGTGCCAAGGCCGGGGTTGCGGCCGTGCAGGACGATCTCGAACTCGCCGAATAAACAAAATTTCAACGCCACAAGCAAAACGGGGTGACATGATCACCCCGTTTTGCTTCAAGCAGCCGTGCTCGTTTCGACCGTTGATTTCCGAGGTAGATAGGTGGGCCGGCCAATCGAGTAATAATAGAAACCCAGTTCCGCAAGGGATTGCGGATCATACTGGTTACGACCATCAAAAATGACATGGCCGCGCATCTCGCTACGTAACTGGTCAAAATCCGGGTTGCGGAATTGTTTCCACTCGGTAACCAGCAGCATCGCATCGACACACTCCACAGCATGATATTCGTCGCGCATGAACCTTAACCGCCCGCTGGCGATCCACTCTCCTGGCACCACCTGTCTGCAGCTATCGTGGGCCACCGGGTCATACACCTTGACCATCGCCCCGGCCATGATTAACTGCTCAAGCAACACGAGCGAGCTTGCCTGGCGTATGTCATCCGTACCCGGCTTGAATGCCAGACCCCAGAGCGCGAAGTTCCTGCCCTCCAAGTCCCTTCCGAAATGGGATACCACCATATCGAATAGCCGTCGTTTTTGCGCGTGGTTACGCTGCTCGACCGCCTTCAGGACGACCGGATCGAAACCCGAAGCCTGGGCCATATGGATCAGCGCAGTCACATCCTTGGGGAAACATGATCCACCATACCCGCAGCCCGGATAAATAAATGAAAATCCGATGCGGCTGTCTGAACCTATACCATGCCGCACCTTCTCGATATCGACATTATATGAATCGCACAACTGGGCAATTTCATTCATAAACGAAATTTTCGACGCCAACATCGCATTTGCCGCATATTTTGTCATTTCCGCTTCGCGTACGCCCATGACAAGCATACGCTCATGATTACGGGTAAACGACGCATACAGTTGCCGCATTATATCTGTTGCCCGATTAGTGTCCGCTCCCACGACAATGCGATCGGGACGCATAAAGTCCTCGACCGCGGAACCTTCCTTGAGAAATTCCGGGTTGCTGACAACATCGAATTCGATGTTCAGGCCGCGTGCTTTCAGTTTTCGATTAATCATGTCCTGTACGCGGCCCGCTGTACCGACGGGCACCGTGGACTTGTTTACCACGACGCAATAATGGTTCAGGTATTTGCCTATCGAACTGGCCACATTAAGCACATGTTGCAGATCAGCCGAACCATCTTCGCCGGGCGGGGTACCCACCGCGATAAAAATCACACTGGCCGAGCATATAGCCCGTGCCAGATTGGTTGTAAACTTCAAGCGCCCTTGCGCATGGTTCTGCATGACCATTTCTTCAATACCGGGCTCGTAAATACTGACATAGCCACGATTCAGTTCAGCAACCTTGTTTTCGTCCACATCCACACAGGTAACCTGGTTGCCCATCTCGGCAAAACAAGTACCAGTTACCAGGCCGACATAGCCCGTCCCGATGACAACTATATTCATAACTGTTTACTCCCTGCTTTCAAGGAACTGTTTTCCGCCTCTTGATTCCCTATCTGGCTGCCGCTGGATACGTTCGAGATAGTTGAAAAACTGCCTGGTACAGTCCTGCCAGCTATGTGCAAGCGCATAAGCACGTGCGTTTGCAGGATCAAGCTTTGTTGCCTCCAGCGCTGCCTCGCGAAGATCACTGTTCAGGCAGCCTGTTACACCGTCGATGACAACATCTGTTGGCCCGGTTACGGGGAATGCCGCAACCGGCGTGCCACACGCCATGGCCTCCAGCATGACAACACCAAAGGTATCGGTGAGACTCGGAAAGACGAATACATCTGCTGCGGCAAGATGGTTGGCCAGTTCATGGCCGTAAAGAAAACCGGTATACACGGCATCCGGATATTTCTGTTGCAATACCTGCATATCCGGGCCATCGCCAACCACGTACTTCGCGCCGGGAAGATCGAGCTGCAGAAATGCTTCGATATTTTTTTCGATTGCAACCCGACCAACATACATAAATACAGGACGCTCATCCTTGAGCAACCCCTTGTCAGTCGGCTTGAACAAATCGGCATCGACACCCCGCCCCCAGACAACGACATTCCGAAACCCACGGTCGCTCAAGCGTTGCTGCATGGATTGCGATGGCACCATGGTCCGTTGCGCCTTGCTGTGAAACCTCCTGAGGAAGGAATATGTCAACCACAATGGTATCGGCACACGCAGCCGGATATATTCAGGGAACTGTGTATGGTAAGAGGTGGTGAATGGCAGCCTATACTTCAGGCAATATTTCCTGGTCGCCGCGCCTATCGGTCCTTCTGTCGCGATATGAATCGCATCCGGGCAGCAATCATCAAGCCGTTCGGCAATTTTATTGTACGGCCGCAATGCAAGACGAATACTCGGGTAACCCGGCATGGGAATGGTTTTGAAACCCTGCGGCGTTATGAACTCGATCTCATGCCCCTCTTTTTCGAGGATGGCAGCCGTCTTGTTCAGCGTCGTCACCACACCGTTGGTTTGTGGTGCCCATGCATCTGTGGCAATGGCAATCTTCATGCGATTTTCTTGTCGAGCTCGTCCTGGACGAGGCGTGTGTCGCGTAACACAGGGTGCTCCTTGACGGATCTCACCTCGTCCGACCAGTGCAGGATTTCCAGCTTGCCGTCTTCATGCTCGACCATGGCGGTACAACTTTCGACCCAGTCGCCGTCATTGCAATACAGCACGCCATCAATGTTGCGAATCTCGGCATGGTGAATATGCCCGCAGACCAGACCATCCACATTCGACCGCCTGGCCTCGTAGGCGACGGCCTGTTCAAACTTGCTGATCACATTGACGGCGTTTTTCACCTTGTGTTTCAGGTAAGCGGAAATTGACCAGTACGGAAACCCGAGTTTCCTGCGGAAAACATTCAGCCAGCGATTCAGGTACAACAGGAAGTCATATGCTGTATCACCAAGGTATCCAACCAGCTTGCTGCATCGTATAACACTGTCAAATTCATCACCGTGCAACATAAGCAAGCGCTTGTTATCGGCAGTCATATGAATATAACGATTATGAATCTCGACGTTACCAAACACCGTACCGTCGAATTCACGAAAATCTTCATCATGGTTACCGGGTATATAAATCACCCTGGTCCCATGCTTGGACTTGCCCAGTATTGAGCGAACCACATTATTATGCTTTTGTGGCCAGTAAAATCCCTTGCGCCGCATTGACCACATATCTATGATGTCGCCGACCAGGAAGAGGTTTTCACACTCTACCGAGTGGAGGAAATGAAGAAGGAAATCCGCCTTGCATCCGCGGTTGCCAAGATGGATATCTGACAACCACACACTACGATACTTCCGCGTACTACTATGATGCATGGCTGCCATATCAACGCCCCGGTCATCCGTTTCCAGAATGCTAGGCAGCCAATATGACAGTGAAGGGAATGTTAAATGAAATATAAAAGACAGTTTATTGATTGTTATATGACGGAAACATGATGTTTACCGGAATATTTCATGCCTGTATCTTGCGTTGTTCAACCCTTTGAAGTATCTCGTGCCTCCGCGTTTGCCGGCCATATCGCGATTGCCTCGCGATTGCGATAACACCCTCTACAATAGCCGTTTTCATCCAGCAAACAGCCGGCTACAGGGTGACGTGACTTGCTTTTGTAACATTTCTGGAGATTACATACCGTTATTGAACTTGTCCGTGTTTGTCACGCCACTGTCACGCACGTGCTGCAGGGCCACGGCATATTGTTTCAATATACCAAGCGCCCAGGCGATGCGCTCGCGGTAGTACGGATCCGAGCGTTCATCATTGTCGCCGCTGTCATTCAGCACGTTTTCGACATGACGCACGATGACCTGCTCCGGGATGTAGCACAGGCGGTTGTTCTTGTAACTGCTCATGCGCAGTTCGGCCACGGGGTAGGCGCCGCCGTCACCGGCTGACACCGTCACGATCAGTGCCGGTTTGTGACCAAGCTGGTTTTTGTTAAACAACAGAAAGAAGTTCTTCAGCCCGGCCGGCACCTGGCCGTGCCACTCCGGGCTGATCACAACGAAACCATCGCTGGCGGCGAGCTGTGCTCGCAGCGGGTTGAGCAATGCTTCCCACTCTTCATCGCCCTCCCACACGCCCTGGTCCCAGAGTGGCAGGGGGTTGTCGGCGAGACTGACGATGTCGGCCTCATCGCAGATACCGTCTTCCAGGGTGCGCTTGATAAAATTGGCGACTTTCAGGCTTTGTGCATTGGCGCGGTGACTACCGCTGATAATTGTAATTTTCATACTGCGTCCTTCTGTGATCCTGCGCGTGATCATAACAAACCCGGCAGGCCGCAGGTGTCCTGCATCCCGCGGAAAAAACCGGGACTATAAAGACAAAGGCCCCGCGCAAAACGGGGCCCTGTCAGTGACATTTGAAGCATCAGCCACCGGCAAACTCGAGTTCTTCGATGATCGCCTTGATGCCCTCACGCGCGCAGGCATCATCGACATCTCCCGGTTGTTTTTCCCGAGGCGCACCCGAGACCCCGACTGCACCATACATAAACCCGCCGGAACGTACCGGCACGCCACCGCCGACCAGCGATATCTTCGGCGTACCTTGCAGAAAGGACATTCGCTCCGCCAGGCCGAGTGTGGCCGACTGAAAGGTCGCCGCCGTATAAGCCTTGTGCTCGGCAACCGTAATCGTATGTGCGCCCGCCAGCGGGTTGCGCAGGAAACCCAGCAGATTGCCATAGCGATCCGTCACGGCCACCGCAACCTGGTAACCACGTTTCGCGCAGGCCTGTTCGGTGGCTACTGCCAACTGACTGACCAGCGCGGTGTTCAATGTCCGCGTGCTGACAAAGGCCTCTTCTGCGGCCTGCGCCAGTGGCACAAGCATGCAAAACGCAAAAAGAAATATTAACCGCGACATCGTCACCTCCCGGGCTATGCAAGCCATTAGCGCTGCAATTAGATTAAGGGGTTGGCAGTCTTCAGTCTACAGTTGGCAGTAAAAAAACGGATGTGACACTTTCTACAGCAAACTGTCTACTATTTATCAAGACGACAACATGTTCGACAGGCGGCGGCGATAGTCCCGCGCCAGTTGCGGGTGAGCGGGTTTTAACATGTTCACCAGCGTCGCGATCATCTCTCGTGCCGCTCCATCTTTATATCCGGCATCATGCTCCTGTATGTAAAACAGGTTGTCCATGGCCTGGTCATAATGATGTGACGCCACCTGGCACAGCGCCAGATCAAAGTACGCATCATGGTCATCCGGATTCGTGGCAATACGCTGTAAAAGCGCCTGTTCACCATCGGTTTTCGCCGCCAGGTCTAGAAACAATAACTGCCCACTCAGGGCCTTGCCCATATCACTCTCCCGGTCATGCGATGGCAGGCGCTCGAACAGTTTTTTTGCCTCTTCGAGTTCACCGATATCGATAAAGATCTGCACCATGTCCATGGCAATCCGCGTATTGGTCGGATCTTTTTTCACCGCCCCGGCCAACAGGGTGATCGCCTCCGGGGTCTTGCCGGCCATATGTTTGGCCCGCGCCTGTTCGCGTATCTCGTCAGATTCACGGAATACACCGAAATCCTTGAGCAATGCCCTTGCCTCGGTTTCCTGTAACTGCCCTATTTCAGTACGCACCGCTTCACCATTTCGGAATACGACCAGGGTCGGCAGATTCTCAATCTTGTATTCCTCGCGCAGTGCCGGGTTCTCGTCAATATCGACCCTGGCGAAGATGAACTGTTCGGCGAACTCCTTGGCCAGCCCGGCCAGCATATCCGCCATGACAACACAGGGTTCGGACCATACCCCCATAAACTCAACGAGCACCGGTAATTTACGTGAATTCAATAATACGGACTGGCCAAAGCTCTTCTCGCTGACCTCGAACACAAATACTTCTTTGGACATTTTGAGTCTCATTACTGGCATCGGGTTGGGACGTCATTATATCTAAAACCCCGTGGCACTGAATTCAGCCACCTTGCCCGCTGGGGAGGGCAAACGATCCGCCGGGCTGGTAAATGAAAATTGTGGTGTTGAAATCCGCCTGAAAGCATAACCAACGTTAGGGTTTTTGCACCTGACCGTACGGGATATGTAGCCACCTAAAAGCCATCGCTTCATGCGCATCAGTATATTGAGATGATCTAATTCTTGTTGGTTACCGGCCTGTCCGTTGCGCGACGGTCCTACTCGTAATGAGGTCAAGGCAATGAGACGCAGACTCCATAGCCTGTTCCAGAGCAATCTTTTCAGGCTGCTCATACAAGGCATATTTGCCGATATTGCCTATACCGCGGTGATCATTGCCACGCTGCGAACACCGCCCGGATCGTTCAGATTTTCGAGGGTTCAGCCTTTGACGAGACATAAAAAAAACCCCGCCATCGCTGGCGGGGTTTTTTGTGCCTTGATAGGCGAGGTCTTACTGGGCGACGATATTCGCAGC
>JASFJH010000082.1:0-8066 GCA_050122215.1 Granulosicoccaceae bacterium
GAGGCGCGCTAGTTTACGGCATCTTTAAGCGCTTTACCAGCCTTAAATCCAGGAACATTGGATGCAGCAATCTGGATGGTTTCGCCGGTACGCGGATTGCGCCCCTGGCGGGCGGCACGGGCCTTCACGGAAAAGGTACCGAAGCCGACCAGCGTGACCTGGTCACCGCTTTTCAGGGCGTCGGTGATGCTATCAAGCGCGGCATCGAGTGCACGCGTGGCAGAAGCCTTGGACAGGTCAGCGGCAGCAGCGACTGCATCGATGAGTTCAGCTTTATTCATAATTTGTTATCCCCCTATGGATAGATGGCCTGCATAAAATATTGTTTCGTTGCATTGTTGTGAGTCTGTCAGTTGGCCGCGTGGCAGACGGCTAACGTGATACGCCATCCTTATCCCACACCGGCCATTGGGGTGTCAAGCAAGCAACCGGTAGTTTGTGTACCTGACACGCATTATTTATTTCCGTCTGCCCAGACCAGACAAAACATCAATAACTTGGGGGCATTGCTTGCAGAACATTGTCAGCAGCAATCGGCCACAAAAAAAGACGCCGGAATAACCCGGCGTCTTTATGAAGGTAGCAGCTTCTATTCCCGGATGTATCAGTGCGGGCGAATACTGTCCTTTTCGGCAGATGACTCTGCAGCCTTCGCCACATCGCCCCCAGGTGCATCCTTGAGCGGTTCTGGTACCTTGGTCAGTGCCAGCTCAAGTACCTCGTCAATCCAGCGTACCGGACGAATCTCGAGGTTCTGTTTGACGTTCTTCGGAATATCCACGAGGTCACGCTCATTTTCCTGCGGGATCAGCACGGTGTGGATCCCACCACGGTGCGCGGCCAGCAGTTTTTCCTTCAGACCGCCGATGGGCAGCACCTCGCCACGCAGTGTGATCTCGCCTGTCATCGCGACATCGGCACGTACCGGGATCCCGGTCAGGGCTGACACGAGCGCCGTACACATACCGATACCGGCACTCGGGCCGTCTTTCGGAATGGCGCCTTCCGGGACGTGCACGTGGATATCGTGCTTGTCGAACACATCCGCGGCAATGCCCAGTGACTGCGAGCGACTACGGACCACGGTCAGCGCGGCCTGGATGGATTCCTTCATGACATCGCCAAGCTGGCCTGTGAGGCTGTGCTTGCCCTTGCCTGGCATGACTGCCGTCTCAATGGTCAGCAAATCGCCACCGACCTCGGTCCAGGCCAGACCGGTCACCTGACCAACCTGGTCACGTTCCTCGGCCAGGCCGTAACGGAAACGCTTCACACCAAGATACTTCTCGATATTCCGCCCGGTGACCTTGACCTGGGTATCCCGCGGCTTGAGCAGGATTTCCTTGACCACCTTGCGGCAGATCTTGGATATCTCGCGCTCGAGGTTACGCACACCGGCCTCGCGGGTGTAATAGCGGATCGTATCGAGAATGGCCGAATCGGTAATCTGCAACTCGTCCTCTTTCAGACCATTGTTCTTGATCTGCTTCGGCACGAGGTACTTCTTCGCGATATTCAGCTTCTCGTCCTCGGTGTAACCCGACAGGTGAATCACTTCCATACGGTCCAGTAACGGCCCGGGTATGTTCAGGCTGTTGGCGGTCGCGACGAACATGACCTCGGACAGGTCGTAATCGACCTCCAGGTAATGATCGTTAAAAGTGTGGTTCTGTTCCGGGTCGAGCACTTCGAGCAACGCCGAGGCCGGGTCACCCCGGAAATCCATCGCCATCTTGTCGAGTTCGTCGAGCAGGAACAGCGGGTTCTTCGTCCCGACCTTGCTCAGCTTCTGGATGATCTTGCCCGGCATTGAGCCGATATAGGTGCGGCGGTGGCCCCGGATCTCGGCCTCGTCGCGTACACCACCCAGCGCCATGCGGACGAATTTACGGCCGGTGGCCCTGGCAATAGACTGGCCGAGCGAGGTCTTGCCCACGCCAGGTGGGCCCACCAGGCACAGGATCGGGCCTTTCAGCTTGCGCATGCGTTGCTGCACGGCGAGGTATTCGAGGATACGTTCCTTGACCTTCTCCAGGCCGTAATGGTCGGTATCGAGCACGGTTTCCGCCTTCGGCAGGTCGTGCTTGACCTTGCTGCGTTTCTTCCAAGGCACACCGACCATCGCCTCGATATAGTTGCGCACGACGGTGGCCTCGGCCGACATCGGAGACATCATCTTCAGCTTGTTCAGTTCAGCCTGCGCCTTTTCCTTTGCCTCCTTGGGCATACCGGCGTCGTCGATCTTCTTCTGCAGGTCTTCGGCCTCGCTTGGCGCCTCCTCGAGATCGCCGAGTTCCTTCTGGATGGCCTTCATCTGCTCATTCAGGTAGTACTCGCGCTGGCTCTTCTCCATCTGCCGTTTGACGCGGCCACGGATACGCTTTTCGACCTGCAGGATGTCGATTTCGGACTCCATGATGCCCATCAGGTGTTCGAGGCGCTCGCGCACATCGACAATCTCGAGCACATGCTGTTTCTCGTCGATCTTCAATGACATATGCGCGGCGATCGTATCGGCCAGGCGCGCCGGCTCATCGATGCCGTTCAGCGAGGACAGGATCTCCGGCGGGATCTTCTTGTTCAGCTTCACGTACTGGTCGAACTGGTTGAGTACCGAGCGCACCAGCACTTCGGCCTCGCGCTCGCCGAGCACTTCCGATTCCAGCGGCGAAATCTGCGCCTTGAAGAATTCTTCGGTGGCAATGAAATTCAGGACACGGGCACGCTCGGTGCCTTCGACCAGCACCTTGACGGTGCCATCGGGCAGCTTCAGTAATTGCAGGATGGATGACACCGTGCCGATACGATACATGTCATCGGCTGACGGGTCGTCCTCAGCCGCGCTCTTCTGCGCGACCAGCATAATCTTCTTGTCATCCTCCATGGCCTGCTCAAGCGCCTTGATGGACTTATCACGGCCGACAAACAGCGGGATGACCATATGGGGGTAGACGACGACATCACGCAAGGGCAACACCGGCATGACGCTCAGTTGCTCATCAATCACTTCAGATGTCTGGTCCTGGTTTTCCATGGAATTACCTCATTACGTGGCCCGCGGGACACTTTTTTAGATACCTAACTCTTCAGGTGGGGCTAGTGCTGACCGACTTCAAGCTTTGTCAGACAACAAGCAGGAAAAACGACCCTACAGAAAACAGGAAAACCCGGCCCTACAGAAGGGCCGGTTCTTTGTCAGGTGTCAGATACGGCCGCCTGGTCGGACTCGTAAATCATCAATGGCTCCGATTCGCCCTTGATGACATTTTCGTCGACGATAACCTTCTGCAGGTTATCGACCGACGGCAGGTCGTACATCGTGTCGAGCAAGGCGTGCTCGAGAATCGAGCGCAGACCACGTGCACCGGTCTTGCGCTCCATGGCCTTCTGCGCCACGGCGCGCAATGCATCCTCGCGGAATTCGAGCTCGGCATCTTCCATCTCGAACAGGCGGTGATACTGCTTGGTGATTGCGTTCTTCGGCTCGGTGAGGATTTTTACCAGCGCGTCTTCGTCGAGTTCCTCGAGCGTGGCGACAACCGGCAAACGACCGACAAATTCCGGGATCAGGCCATAACCGATCAGGTCTTCCGGCTCAACGTCATGCAGGATCTCGCCGACATTACGCGATTCGTCCTTGCTTTTTACCTCGGCCGAGAAACCGATACCGCCCTTCTCGGAACGATCACGGATGATCTTGTCGAGGCCGGCAAATGCGCCGCCGCAAATGAACAGGATATTGCCCGTGTTCACCTGCAGGAATTCCTGCTGCGGGTGTTTGCGACCACCCTGCGGTGGCACCGAGGCAACCGTGCCTTCGATCAGCTTCAACAGCGCCTGCTGCACACCCTCGCCCGAAACGTCACGCGTGATTGACGGGTTGTCCGACTTGCGGGAAATCTTGTCGATTTCGTCGATATAGACAATACCGGTCTGGGCCTTGTCGACATCGTAATCGCACTTCTGCAGCAGTTTCTGGATGATGTTCTCGACGTCCTCACCCACGTAACCGGCTTCGGTCAGGGTGGTGGCGTCAGCAATCGTGAACGGCACATTGAGCAGGCGCGCCAGTGTTTCTGCAAGCAGGGTCTTGCCGCTACCGGTCGGGCCGATGAGCAGGATGTTGCTCTTCGACAGTTCGACTTCGTTCTTGCTGCCTTCAACCTCGAGGCGCTTGTAGTGGTTATACACCGCGACCGACAACACCTTCTTGGCGTGATGCTGGCCAATCACGTATTCATCGAGGATCTGGTTGATCTCGTGGGGAGTCGGCAGCTTGCTTCCCTTGGATACCGACGATTTTTCCTGGACCTCTTCACGGATAATGTCGTTACACAACTCGACACATTCGTCACAGACGAACACGGAAGGCCCGGCAATCAGCTTGCGTACTTCGTGCTGGCTTTTGCCACAGAACGAGCAGTACAGCAGCTTTTCGCCGTCATCACCGTTATTGTTCCGGTCGTCGCTCATAAAACCCTTCCTTTATATATGACAATCTACCGTTATTTGACCTATTCTGGCATCACCATGCAGTGATTTGCGCCAAGATTCAAGTCACAATCCAACTAATTGATAATATTAGACAATCTTTAAACAGAAACAAGCCGGTCATCGACTAATTCTGTTACCCACTTCTATAGACCCTTTCACACGGCAAGAGTGCCGTGCTGGTTGCCATTAAACGTCACCGGTGGCCTGGCTGCGCGAACTGAGCATGGCATCAATCAGGCCGTATTCCGTCGCCTGTTCACCGCTCATGAAGTTATCACGGTCGGTATCCTTGCGGATGCGCTCCAACGGCTGGCCGGTATGCCTGACCAGGATATCGTTCAGGCGATCCCGCACCAGCAGCATTTCCTTGGCGTGGATCTCGATATCCGCGGCCTGACCCTGTACGCCACCGAGCGGCTGATGGATCATGATTCGCGAGTGCGGCAGGCAATAACGCTTGCCCGCAGCACCGCCCGCCAGCAACAGGGCGCCCATGCTGGCCGCCATGCCGACACACAGTGTGCTGACATTGGGCTTGATGAACTGCATCGTGTCATAGATCGCAAGTCCGGCACTGACCGAGCCACCCGGTGAGTTGATATACAAATGAATATCCTTGTCCGGATTTTCCGACTCAAGGAACAGCATCTGCGCAACAATCAGGTTGGCCATGTAGTCTTCGACCGGGCCGACCATGAAAATGACGCGTTCCTTGAGCAAACGCGAGTAAATATCATAGGCGCGCTCACCACGTGACGACTGTTCTACCACCATCGGCACGAGACCAACGTTTTGTATATCGCCTGCGCCTTTGTAGTTGCTATCGGTCATTGCTTTACATCCTTTGGCCTTTTTAGCCGGCTGCTGACTGGTTTACCAGGTCCTCGAAACTTGCTTGTTTTTCCGTCACCTTCGCCTTGTCCAGCACCCAGTCTACAACGGCCTGTTCCAGGGCCACAGCCTCGATCTCGGCAAGACGGTTCTTGTCTTCATAGTACCACTTAATCATCTCTTCCGGCTTTTCGTACGGCTCGGCAATTTCCTCCACCAGGGCACGGACCGCTTCCGGTGTAGGCGCCAGCTGTTCCTTCGCAACCAGCTCGGACATGATCAGGCCGAGTGCCACACGGCGCTCTGCCTGTTCACGGTACAGCTCTTCCTGAACCGGCGCATTGTCCGGCACCGGCACACCCTGACGCTTCAATTCTTCATGCATCTGCGCAGCTAGCTGCTGGATTTCGTTAGCCACCATAGCCCTGGGCAGGTCAATGTTGTGCTGTGCGAGCAGTGCATCCAGGACCTGGTTCTTGGTCGCCATGCGCATGGCAACCTTGAGTTCACGTTCCATATTCTTGCGCACCTGGGCACGAAGTGCTTCTTCAGTGCCCTCAGTCACACCAAAGCTCTTGACGAAATCTTCGTCAACCTCAGGCAGTTTCGGCTCCGAGACCTTCAGTACTGTGACGTCAAACTGCACTGTCTGGCCGGCGAGTTCCTTGTTGGCGTAGTCTTCCGGGAAGGTCGCATCGAAGGTTTTTTCCTCACCTGCCCTGGCGCCATCCAGGTTCTTTTCAAAATCGGCAATGAAGCGGCCGGCCCCCATAACCAGCGGCACATTTTTGCCTTCGCCGCCGGCAAACGGCACGCCGTCCTTTTTGCCGACAAAATCGATAAGTATCTGGTCAGCTTCGCTGGCAGCACGATCCACCTCGACGAACTCGGTCCGCTGAGCACGCAGACGATCGATAACCTTGTCGACATCCGCATCAGTCACCTCGGCCACCTGCTTTTCAATGCTGACCGAGCTCATGTCAGCAATCGTGACCTCCGGATAGACCTCGAAGGTGGCCGTGTAGATCGGCCCCTTGCCCTCTTCGAGCGGCAAAACCTCGACCGTCGGCGCGCCGGCCGGACGCAGGTCTTCGCTGGTTATAGCTTCATACAAGGAGCTCTGTACGGCTTCATCGATCGCTTCCTGCTTGGCCTGTACACCATATTGCTGGCGAACAATCTTCATCGGCACCTTGCCCGGGCGGAAACCCGGTATCTTGACACGGCCAGCCAGGTTCTTCAGGCGACGTTCAACCGCCTGTTCGAACATCTCTGCCGGCAATTCAACCTTTACGCGGCGCTCAAGGCCTTCACTCTTTTCAACCGAGACTTGCATATCACTTCCTCTTAATACCGGCCATCCGGCCGGGGCTTGCCAATAAAAAAACTGTTCAACGACTACGACGAGCGCATTTGTTGCGCTGCTGCCACTAAATAAATGGTGCGGAAGGTGGGACTCGAACCCACACGCCTCGCGGCACCAGAACCTAAATCTGGCGTGTATACCAATTTCACCACTTCCGCCCGGCGACTACCCGCCTTATCTCCTGCGAGAATCGTGCCATTATATCAGGCACACTGGGCATCCATAACCCGAAAGGCACAAAAATCCGGTATTTAGAGAGCCTGAATAAGAAAAAGGGGCTTACACGGCAACCGTGTAAACCCCGGGTATGGTGGGTCGTGTAGGGATCGAACCTACGACCCGCGGATTAAGAGTCCGCTGCTCTACCAACTGAGCTAACGACCCATACAGTCTTCCGCGCGCAATTATGCCCGCTTCATTTGCCGAAGGGAATGACCTGCCGGCAAAATATGGGGTGAGTGATGGGAATCGAACCCACGACATCAGGAGCCACAATCCTGTGCTCTACCAACTGAGCTACACCCACCATTGTGCAATCATCTGCCGGCGTCCATCCCCGGCATCCGGTAAATGGCGCGCCCGGCAGGAGTCGAACCTGCGACCCAGGGCTTAGAAGGCCCTTGCTCTATCCAACTGAGCTACGGGCGCATAACACGTTTTCGTACCTGCGCCGCCTACCGCCCTGTATCTTCCCAACACGGCACGCAGTCCGTCAAAAATATCTATCGCTGATGTCGGGAGTTCGAATCTGTCCGATTCGTTGCCCTTCTCAGCGCAGCAGATTATTCCCTTCCGCTGCCAATATATGGTCGGGGCAGAGAGATTTACTCGCTACACCCCAGAATCGCCTGCGGCGCTTCATCAGGTGCTCCCTCGAACTCGCTACGCTCATTCTGGTCGCGCTCGCCCTGCGGGCCGCTGCTGCGCAGCGTTCTTCGCACCTCCGGTGCTCGTCGAACTGCCCTTTTATCGCTGATGTCGGGAGTTCGAATCTGTCCGATTCGTTGCCCTTCTCAGCGCAGCAGATTATTCCCTTCCGCTGCCAATATATGGTCGGGGCAGAGAGATTCGAACTCCCGACATCCTGCTCCCAAAGCAGGCGCGCTACCAGACTGCGCTATGCCCCGGTTGGTTCCGGCAATTATCCACAGGCTGTTATCCAGCCTGTTTCAGGGCCGGCCCAAACAAGGGCGCAGATAATACTCGTACCCCCTGCCGGCGTCAATCAGACAAAGAGCATCACGGCAGCAAATTCGGTTATAATCCCGCCCTTTCCGCAGGCCGATACCCGCAGTGGCAGGATAACCAGCATGACCGCACGTATCATCAATGGCAAAAGCATTGCCGCCGAATTACGCCAGCACATCCGCAGCCG
>JASFJH010000083.1:0-8025 GCA_050122215.1 Granulosicoccaceae bacterium
CGTTGCCGTATCCAGTGTTTCGGCATTCACGAATGTGCTCGACCGGGTCAGTTACCTGAACACGCTCTACGAGGCCGATCCGTTCGATTCCTCGATTGTCATGGTGCTGCACGGCAACGAAATCCCGTTTTTCGCGATAAAAAATTATGACAAGCACAAGGCACTCATGGCCCGCGCCCAGAGTCTGATCAACAGCGGCAATATCCGCTTCCGCATGTGCAAGCTGGCCGCCCAGGGCCAGGGCTTCGAACCCGAAGACATCCATGGTTTTGTCGAGGTCGTGCCCATGGCCGATGCCGAGATCATTCGTCTGCAACAGGAGGAAGGCCATGTTTACATGCGCTAAGCGGTTCATGCTGCCGGGCTGGCTGCTGCTCGGCCTGATTGTCCTTGCCCTGCCGGCCGCGGCCGCACCCGTGGCCACGCCCTATGGCCCGGTCAGCCTGCCGTTCACACTGCACCAGGTTCCCGATGCCCCGGTGTATTACGTCATCGGCAAGTCCGGTGTGCCCGGTGCCGACAACGAGGGGCATACCTCCAACGCCGGTTTCGTGGTCACGGACGAGGGTGTCGTGGTCTATGATGCGCTGGGCACGCCGGCACTCGGTTACCGCCTGCTCCAGCGGATTCGTGAAGTCACGGATAAGCCCATCAAAAAAGTCATCATCAGTCATTACCACGCGGATCACATCTACGGCCTGCAGGCCTTCCAGCAGCATGGCGGCGATCCCGAGGTTATCGCCCAGCGCCAGGCGCTCGGTTATGTCGGGGGTACGCGCGACAGCCAGGGCGAGGCCGGCCAGCGGCGGCTGGAACAACGGCGTGAGGCGCTGTTTCCGTGGGTGGACGAAAAGACCTTTCTTGTGCCGCCGGATGTGACGTTTGAAAAGGACTACACCTTTACACTGGGTGGCCTGAGCTTCGAGGTGCGTCACCTCGGCCCGGCCCATGCACCGGGCGACAGTATCATGCTGGTCAGGGAACACGGTGTGCTGTTCAGCGGCGATGTCATCTACAAGGGCCGTATCCCGTTTCTCGACAGCCCGGAGACGGATGTGCGTAACTGGCTCAAGGGCCTGGACTACCTCGGCACGCTGCAACCGCCACCGCGTTTTATTATTCCCGGCCATGGCGAGGCGGAAACCGATGTCGCCCATGCACTGGCCTTTACCAAAGGCTATCTCGAATATGTGATCGATGCGATGACTGAGGCCGTGCAGGATCTGACGCCTTTCGACGAGGCCTATAACAATACCGACTGGTCAGCGTACGAGGGCATGCCTGCCTTCAAGGCCAGTAACCGCGGCAATGCCTACCGCATTTACCTCGAACTCGAAGCCGAGTTTTTCTAGACGCTGCGCCGGGCCGGGTAGCTACAAAAGGTGTTTGTTTTTCGCCGTCACGAGCGGGGCCGGACACAGAACTGATCAATGAGATGCGTCAACAGGTCCAGTGTCGGCCGGATGCGGTCCAGGGACAGGTATTCATCGGGCTGATGGGCCTGGGCGATGTCGCCGGGGCCGAGGATGATGCTGTCCATGCCGAGGGCGTTCAGGTACGGGCCCTCGGTGCAAAAGGCGACGGCTTCGGCGGTGTGGCCGGTGAGTCGTTCGGCCGCCTGCACGATAGCCGAGTCGACGGGCGTGTGCATGGCGGGCGTGCCGTCGATGAGAGACTCGCGTTCGGCGCGTAACGGGCTGTCGGCCAGCAGTGTTGCGAGGCGATGGTCGACAGTATGGCGCAGGTCATCGAGATCCATGCCCGGTAATGGCCGCAGGTCGAAGTGCAACGCGCAGTGGCCGCAGATGCGATTGGGGTTGTCACCGCCATGGATGTGGCCGAGGTTGAGGGTGGGTACCGGTACCGCAAAGCGGCGATCGCTGTGCTGTCGATGCAATTCGTCGCGCCAGGCAAGCAGATCGCCGAGCACCTTGTGCATGCCTTCCAGGGCATTGGCGCCCAGCGCCGGGTTGCTGGAATGCCCCGCGTGGCCGTGGACATGTATGGCCTCCATGAGGATCCCCTTGTGCATATGCACCGGGCGCAGTCCTGTCGGTTCACCGATCACCGCGTAACGCGCCCGGGGACGACCGAGGCGCACCAGTTCCTTCGCGCCGTCCATCGAGCTTTCCTCGTCGGCGGTGGCGAGAATGATCAGGGGCTGTTGCAGTTCGCTCGCCTGGCGGTTGCGCGCCGCCTCGATGGCGAGGGCAAAAAATCCTTTCATGTCCGACGTGCCAAGACCGTACAGACGGTTGTCGGCCTCGGTCAGCCGGAACGGGTCGTTGTGCCACTGGCCCTCGTCGTAGGGGACCGTGTCGGTATGCCCGGCAAGCACGAGGCCGCCGGGTCCTGTTCCCAACGTGGCGATGAGATTGGCCTTGTCGGGCTGGCCTGCCAGCGGCAGTACCTCGACGGCAAAGCCCAGCTCATCGAGCCAGTTGGCCATGAGTTCGATCACCTCGTGGTTGCTCTGGTCGAATTCCGGGCTGACGCTGCTGATCGACGGGGTGCCGATGAGCTGGCGCATCATTTCCATGAGTGTGAGTCGCGGCTGTGCCATGCGCAGATTGTCGGCCACACCTGCGGTGTGGCACAAGTGAAAAATATATCAGCCACGCCCCGCAGGGAGTAGTGGAAGGCACGGTGGGGTGCTACATTCAACGTTCAGGCAAGGCAGACTCGTGTCTTAGGGTTATCCTGGCGAGGCAGGGATATTGTCTGCGTTTGAGGAGCGGCTTGAGTACGAGAATGCGGCGTCACAGCACACGGGCAGGTCATAATAGATACGTGGAGTCCGGCAATGATCACTCAAAATCAAATCATGGAAGCACTGAGCCAGGTCGTGGACCCGGAGTTGGGGGTCAATATCGTGGACCTGGGACTGGTATATGGCGTGGAGGTGCAGGATGGTGAGGTACGCGTCGCCATGACCCTGACGACACCAGGCTGCCCGCTGATGGGGCCTTTGCTCAATATGGCGGAGGCGGCTATTCGACAAGCTGTTCCTGCTGTGACGTCCGTCAAGATAGAGGTGGTGTGGGATCCGCCGTGGGATCCGTCAAGGATGTCCGAGGCCGCCAAGCGGCAGCTGGGATTGATCAAGTAAATTCTGTTAGAAGATAACTACACAGCTGAATTTTCTAATCCCACTTATAAAGCAATTCGGAGGTGCTAAAGGCATCAGATCACAAGGGGGGCACAGGCCTGTCGACAGTGGCAATTCGGCGCGTTTATGTGCGAATCATTCCCTTTGCTGTATCAAGCGCATGGTGGACACACTCACGCAAGCGTTCACTGATAGGGCTTTCAGTGGCGGATGCGGTATGAATTGCCAGTTCCACTTCCGGTAAAGAAGGCAGGTATGACGCAACTACCTGAAGGTTATCCTCCAGCCAGCGATCCATGCGTACGCTTATCCCAAGGCCACTCTGTACCGCCGCATGCAGGCCCGCCAGGCTGGGTGTGGTCAGCGCAATCCGCCAGGCTATGCCCTCCCGGTCAAGCGCCTCCAATGCCACATTCCTGAAGATGCAAGGTGCGTCGAGCAACACCAGTGGTATCGGCTCGGAAACAGGTACCTGGAACCCTGGACTTGCCACCCAAACCCGTTTCATCCGGTCGATGACCTCGCCGCCATCGCCCACTTCCTGGAGTACAACTGCGAAATCCAGAGCACCATTCCTTACCGCCTCGCGCAGGGTGCAATTGGCATCCACACGCACTTCCATCCGCACCTTCGGATACAGTCGTCCGAAGTGCGCAAGCATATCCGCTAGCCCACCGTCGGCGATGTCCTGGGCGATGCCAATCCGGACCTGACCTTCGATTCGCGTGTCATTGATGGCGCGTAGTGCCTGCTCTTGGAGTTCCAGCAGCCTGCGCGCGTATTCAAGGAGTAATTCGCCCTGTTCAGTCAATGTCACAATACGTGTATTGCGGGCTAACAAGGCAACACCTGTCCGTTCTTCGAGCCTTTTGAGTTGCTGACTCACGGTGGACTGTGTCTTGTTCAACCACTCTCCGGCGTGGGTGAAACTCCCACACTCTACGATGGCGACGAAAGTCTCCAGTAATTCAAAATCGAGATATGCCATTAACTATTCATGTTTTGAATAAATCGTGTTCAATTAAACCGTTTTCATAAGCCAATATTAAATGCTTGTGCATTTTATTGCGCTTATAGCCGAATTAACCAGTCACTATCAGAACTGAAGCTATATAACGATGCCGTTAAGTGGTAAGTATCAAGCCGAGGCAGGGTTGTAGGCATGTGCTGCTTGTACCTTAGCTGTCATTGTTAAAGCCACCATGTCAAAGCATGTATGTATTCAATACTCCTTATCACTTTACTGCGTTATTTCGCTCAGTTCCTGGTTCCTTGGCGATTACTATTCATGTTTTGAATGATTGGCGTTCAATTAAACCATTTCCATAATCCAATATTAATTACTTGTAAATTTTATTGTGCTTATAGCCAATATTAACTTGCGGCTATTAGATCATGAGCTATAACTATAGCGTATAAATTATAAGCATTATTCCTACATAGTGTTTAAGGTGCGTAGTATTTAGACGCATTCAGCTTACTGAATCGTTTTCAATTATGTAGTGGCGTCACAAACAAGAGGTTGTAGTAAAGAATGCGAACGGAGGTGCAGGCGCCAATAAAAATAGCCGTGCTGGGAATGGATGAGCGATCTGTTGCCAGGATGGAAACCATCTTCAAGATAATCTACAAGGGTCGTTGCAAGATTACACAAGGAGATGATGCGCAACTTGGAATTGTTGACCTGGATCACGAGACCGATGCCTGGGAGAAGTTCCAGAGCGAATACGCTGGCCTGCCAAGCATTGTCATGTCAGAGTCCCCAACAGCTATTGAAGGGGCTATCCACGTAGCCAAACCCGCCAAACTGGATTTTTTGTGGGATTCCATTTTCAGCCTGGTGACCGGTTTGCCGCCGGTCGGTGCATCCAGTGTTACGGCTGATTCTGCAGGGATCCCATCGCCTGATGTTAATGAAGTGGCAGAGACGGCTTTAGAAAAGCCCGCGTCTGGTACAACGCAGACAAGCAGTACCGCTGCCGCGTTGGGTGCCAAGTTTAATGCCGCCAGTGCCAGCTCGAAGGTGATTAGGAGCAGGACCGCACATGATGAGGCTGCACTCTTCTACAATCCGGAAAATTATCTGCTAGGCCATATCCTTTCCGCTCTTAAAGACAAGGTGGATACTCAATGTGTCATTAATGTCCGGTGCTGGATTGACCGTCGCCTCATCCTGCTTCCCGACGAGGGGCGAGTCTACACAAATTTGACAGACAGTCAATTGAAGAACCTGGGTGTCGCAACGCTAAATGAAGGGTTCGCCGTGGAAATAGATAGTGTACGGGGCGCGGGTAAAGGCGAACTGTCAGCCAGTGAGACCGATGATCTCCGGTCTATGAGTATCGACTATCTGATATGGGACCTGGCCTTGCGGACAGCCCGTGGTCGCGTTCCATCAGGTACGGATTTATCCATGCTGTTTCATTTGCAGCATTGGCCAAATTTCCCCCGACTTCCCCATACGCCGCATGGCATGCGTATTGCCTCCCTGTGGGTAGGCAACCCGTGCACGCTGGATGATATTGCGGTGAATCTGGGCATAGAACCAGCGGATGTATATTCCTTCTATAGCGCAGCGGCAGCGATTGGGCTGGCGGGATCTGCTACACGGCAGGCTGATGGTCTTATTGCTCCAATGAATGTAGCAAAAGAAAAGCCTACCAGGCGTGGTTTGCTTGCATCTATTTTGCGCCACATAAGCAACTAATCATAGAAAGACAGCGACTGAGAAACAGGAAAAGAGCCGAAAAAATGATTGGCCAGCACAAAATTATTATTACCGGGCCAGTAGGCGCAGGGAAGACCACTGCTATTACTGCTATCAGCGATATCCCCCCGATTTCCACGGAGCAGGTTGCAACGGATGAAACCAGGGGCAAAAAGGAATTGACCACTGTTGCAATGGACTACGGCAGCATGCGCCTGGACAACGGTGAAATGCTGCATGTTTATGGTACACCGGGACAGGAACGTTTCAATTTTATGTGGGACATTCTTATTGATGGCAGTATTGGGGTAATCATTATGATTGATGATGCAAACCCAGATCCCCTCGAAGACCTGGGGTCGTTTATTACTGCCTTCCGTGAGTTTATTCATGATCATGCTGTCGTCGTTGGCATATCGAGAATGGAGCTGGGCAACGGTCTGAAAATAGCGGACTACTACGCTGCCTTGGCGAAATTTGATCTGAATGTGCCCATATTCGAGGTGGATGCCCGCCAACGTGATGATGTCATGATGCTGGTACAGGCACTGCTTTACTCGCTGGATCCGGGATTGACTGGAGAAACTGCATGAGTGAAGCACTTCTGTCCCTGCGCGACTATGGCCTCGCATTCGGAGACAAAATCATCCTCAATGGAATCAATCTGGATATACCGGTTACCGGGATAGTGGTGTTAATAGGGCCATGCGGTACCGGGAAATCCAGTTTATTGAGAACCCTTGCTGGTTTCAATGATGCCAATCCTTCTTTACGGACGTGGGGTGAAGTTGAATATGCAGGTATGCCCTTGAGCCAGTCTGAGTTACCGGCACTTGTTGCGCAAAAAACCAGACTCATGATGGCCAGTATTCGCGAAAATATCGTCAATGAAATGCCCGAACGCCACACTCTGGATCTCTCACAACAACGGGATGTAGCGCGACGCCTGTTGAGCAAGGCGGGCCTGTATGAGCTTGTAGACCGCCTGGATGACAATGCCGTGGATTTTTCACTGGCAGTGCAACGTCACCTTGCTATTGCCCGCACCGTGGCTGCCAATCCAAAGCTGATTTTTGTAGATGAGCCCACCGCAGGCCTGGAAGAAGCAGAAAGCCAGCGTTTGCTGGATTACCTGCTGACCGAAGCAGAGCGTCGGGCCGTTGTTGTGGTCGTGCACAACCAGAAACACGCGATCAAACTGGGTGGGCAAACCGCCTTGTTAGCCGGTGGCTGGATCCATGAAATGCAACCCACGGCCGATTTTTTTGCAATGCCCCAATCTCAGGCAGCCAGGGATTTTGTTCGTACCGGGTCCTGTTGCGTGCCCGCACCTGATACACCCGATGAACACCTGGATGACACCGGGGCGGAGGCACTGAATACATTGAAGGCACCAGATAAGACAGTTCGTCCCAAAGTACCTGAGGAAGTAAAAAAGTACAAAAGTGATGCCTTTGGTCCACGCAACTTTCTCTGGCTCAGAAAGGGGGAACTGGCTGGCACGCCTCGCCCGGGGTTATTGATCGATCTGAATTACGATCTTTCCGCACTTCAGCGTGTGGGAGTGACCGTACTTGTTTCCCTGACCACAAAGCCGGTCGCCCGGGAAGCTCTTGCAGAATATGACATCAAGGGGATCGCATTTCCCATAAAGGATATGGGCGTGCCCTCAATCGAAGCTGCTAAGGACTTCTGTGAACACGTGGCTGAGTTGATCGAACAGGGGGAGGCCATTGCCATGCATTGCAAGGCTGGAATGGGGCGCACCGGGACCATGCTGGTGGCGCAATTGATCTGGGAGGGTGCCTCTCCCCTTGATGCTCTTGAGTTCGCGCGAAGTATCGAACCACGCTGGGTGCAGTCAGAAGCCCAGGTAGCGTTTTTGGAGGAATTTGCATCAGCGGTGGCAAATTCCAACATAAGAAACAGGCGGCTTGCTGGTCGTCATACACCGCAAATCATTTAATGTTAATTAAGGAGAAATATAGATGTCATTAGATAGTACCTTACAAGAAGCCGTTGCATCGATTCCGGAATGTGTTGCGGCAGGTTATGTAGACCTTAGCACCGGGATGCTGCTGGGAGTGAAAACGGTTGAGTCACACCCTGCAGAAGTACTGGAAGTGGTGGCAGCGGCAACCGCGGATCTTTTTCAAGGCACTAACGTGATGCTTATTGAAAGCATGTTCAAAAAGTCACGCGGTGTTCC
>JASFJH010000084.1:0-8009 GCA_050122215.1 Granulosicoccaceae bacterium
CGTGATCCATAACGAGTCGTGCAAGAACGTCGCCGATTTTCGCAAATACCCGGAAAAGTGGATTGATGTGAAGTGGGAAGAGGAAACCACGGGCGACTTCCCGGTTGACCTGCGTGTGCATGTCTCTAACCAGCGTGGTGTACTGGCAACGGTCGCCGCGACAATCGCCGATATGGGCGCGAATATCGAAAACGTCGGTATCGAGGAACGCGACGGCAAATACAGTACAATGACCTTCACAGTTGATGTGCGCGATCGCAAACACCTGGCCGACATCCTGCGCCGTATTCGTGGTCTGGAACAGGTTATACGGATTAACCGCGTGCACAAATAACAATTTGTATCCTGACAAGGGGAAGTTAATGGCTCGCGAAATTATTTCGACGGATCGCGCACCGCAGGCGATCGGTACCTATTCACAGGCTGTCAAGGTCGACAACACGGTTTACCTGTCAGGCCAGATCCCGCTCGACCCGGCCAGCATGGAAATGGTCGCAGGTGACATGGAAGCCCAGATCACGCGCGTGTTCGATAACCTGCAGGCCGTGGCTCGGGCCGCCGGTGGTGATTTGAAAGATATCGTAAAGCTGAACATATTCCTGACCGACCTGGCGCATTTCCCGCTCGTCAACGAGGTCATGTCGCGCTATTTCACGCAGCCTTATCCTGCCCGCGCCGCGATCGGTGTCGCGGCCCTGCCAAAAGACGCCGGTGTCGAAATGGATGCCGTGCTGATCCTCGACCAGGCGTAAACCCTTAGCCAGATGGCGATGGACCCGGCACGCCTGGCCGTGACCGCGCTCAAGGGCGTCGGTCCACAGGTGGCAAAAAAACTCGAACGGCTCGGCCTGCATACGGTGCAGGACGTGTTGTTTCACCTGCCGTTGCGTTATGAAGACCGTACCCGCGTCGTGCCGATGGGCGGTCTGCGCCCCGGTGTTCATGCCGTGGTCGAAGGTGAGGTCCTGCTCACCGAGATCAAATACGGCCGGCGGCGCAGCCTGTTATCGCGTATCAGTGATGGCACCGGCACCCTGACCCTGCGGTTTTTTCATTTCAGCGCCGCGCAGCAGGCCGCGCTGGCGCGCGGTGCGCAGCTGCGTTGTTTCGGTGAGGTGCGCAAGGGGCCGGCCAGCTACGAGATCGTGCATCCCGAGTACCGGGTCATCGACCCGGATCACATGACACCCGTCGAGGAATACCTGACCGCGGTCTACCCGGCCACCGAGGGTGTGCACCAGCAACGCCTGCGCGGCCTGGCCGCCCAGGCACTGGCCTATGTGGGCGGCTTGCATGAATGGTTGCCGGCAGACGCGCTCGCCTCGCTGGCCTTGCCCGATCTGCAGCACGCGATCCTTTTGTTGCACCGGCCGCCGCCCGATATCGATCAGGCCATGCTCGCCGAAGGTGCGCACCCGGCCCAGCAGCGCCTCGCCTTCGAGGAATTACTTGCCCAGCATCTGAGCTTGCGCCGCATTCGCCATCGCGTGCAACAGCACACGGCACCGGTTCTGCAGGCAGAAGGGCGGTTGCTGGACGCCTTTCTGCAGGCCCTGCCGTTCACGTTAACCGGCGCCCAGCAACGCGTGATTGCCGAGATCCGGCATGACATCGAACGCGGTGTGCCGATGCAGCGCCTCGTGCAGGGCGATGTCGGTTCCGGCAAGACCGCGGTCGCAGCCTGTGCCGCCCTGCAGGCGATCGAGGCCGGTTACCAGGTCGCGATCATGGCGCCGACCGAACTGCTCGCCGAGCAGCATTACCGCAATTTCGATCACTGGTTTTCGCAGCTTGGCATCGAGCATGCCTGGCTGGCCGGCAGTCTGAAGGGCAAGGCGCGCAAGCAGTGTCTCGAGGCCGTGATCTCGGGCAGGGCACAATTCGTCGTGGGCACGCATGCGCTGTTCCAGGATGAGGTTGAATTCAATCGCCTCGGCCTTGTCATCATCGATGAGCAGCACCGCTTCGGTGTGCATCAACGCCTCGCCCTGCGCGACAAGGGCCGTGCCCGTGACGAGGTACCGCATCAGCTCGTCATGACGGCGACGCCGATCCCGCGCACACTGGCCATGACCTTTTACGCTGACCTGGACTGCTCGGTGATCGACGAGTTACCGCCGGGCCGCACCCCCGTACAGACCGTGGTGATCCCTGACTCGCGTCGTGACGAGGTCGTGCAACGCGTCGCTGAGGCCTGCGCCGAAGGCCGCCAGGCCTACTGGGTGTGTACGCTCATCGATGAGTCCGAGGTGTTGCAGTGCGAGGCTGCGGAAACAACGGCCGGCCTGCTGGCCGGTGCCCTGCCGGCGTTGCGCATCGGCCTCGTGCATGGCCGGCTCAGGCCGGCGGAAAAAGAGTCGGTCATGCAGGCCTTCAAGGCCGGCGCCATCGACGTGCTGGTCGCGACCACGGTGATCGAGGTCGGTGTCGATGTGCCCAATGCCAGCCTTATGGTCATGGAGAACGCCGAACGTCTTGGCCTCGCACAACTCCACCAGCTGCGCGGCCGGGTCGGGCGCGGCGCGGCCGCGAGTAGTTGTGTGCTCATGTATCGTTCGCCGTTGTCGGAGAAGGCGCGCTTGCGGCTCGGCGTCATGCGGGAAACGACCGACGGTTTTGCCATCGCGCAGCGCGATCTCGAACTGCGCGGTCCGGGTGAACTGCTCGGGACACGCCAGACCGGCATCGTCGAATTGCGTATTGCCGACCTCGTGCGTGACCAGGCGCTCGTTCCCAAAGTCGAACAACTGGCCGGTGACCTGTTGGCAACGAATCCGCAGGCGGTCGATGCGCTGATCACGCGCTGGATTGGCCAGGCGAGCCGCTATGCCGATGTCTGAAGTGGTATGCTTGCGTCTTTCGTTTGCCCCGTCAGGATAAGCCGTCTTGCGTTACGCCCATGAACCCGTGTGGTTTACCCGCGCGCACCGTGATCATCACACGGTGCCGTTGTGCTGGCGTGACTGGCTCGAGGATAGCGGTTCATTGACGCGGCGCCTGCAAGGGCTGTGTGATGAGTTCAACGTGCAATTGCTCGACTCGGGACGGGCCCGGCCACAGGTGAATGAGGCACATGCGATGGGCCTGCACGCCAGTCATTACGCCCTGGTCAGGCATGTTTACCTGCGTTGTGCCGACACGCCGATCGTGTTTGCCCGTACCGTGATCCCGGATTCGACATTGACCGGTGCCGAGCGTCGCCTCGCGCATCTCGGCAACAAGCCGCTCGGCGCGGTGTTGTTTGCCGACCCGCACATGCAACGCAGTGAAGTGGAAATAGCGCGGTTGACGGCTGGCCACAGCCTGTTCGAGGTCGCGACGCGGGGCCTGTCGCGTAAACCCGCCCACATCTGGGGACGGCGTTCCCTGTTCTGGTTATCGGGCAAGCCACTGCTCGTCAACGAGATATTTTTGCCCGCCCTGATGAAACTGTAGTGGTATTGGGCTAGTGGCTTTGGCGATAATAAACAGCATGCGTGAAAAATTGCAGCAGTGCCGCAACACGGTCACCCACTTCTATACAAGGTATGTGCCGCCCCGGCTGCGGGATCGCCTTCACGAGTACCTGTTACTCATGCGCCTGAATCGACCGATCGGCGTATTCCTGTTGCTGTGGCCGACCCTGTGGGCGCTGTGGATTGCTGCGGAAGGTGTTCCGGACGGGCTTGTGTTGTTCGTGTTTGTCACCGGTGTGTTCCTGATGCGCTCGGCCGGTTGCGTGATCAATGATTTTGCGGATCGCAAGCTCGACCCGCATGTCACGCGGACCAGAAACCGGCCGCTTGCCGCCGGCCGCGTTACATCGCGCGAGGCGCTGTTGCTGTTTGCCGGGCTGTGCCTGACCGCCTTCCTGCTCGTCCTGCTCATGAACACGCTGACCATCATGTTGTCGTTTGTCGGCGTGGTGCTGGCGGCGATCTACCCGTTCACGAAGCGCTATACCTATCTGCCCCAGGTGTTCCTCGGCCTGGCCTTTGGCTGGGCGGTGCCGATGGCCTGGGCCGCGCAGACCGGTGAGACAACGCGTATCGCATGGTTATTGTTGACCGCGACCGTGGTCTGGGCGACCGCCTATGACACGATGTATGCGATGGCGGATCGCCCCGATGATCTGAAAATCGGCGTGAAGTCATCGGCGATCCTGTTTGGCGAGGCGGATCGCCTGATTATCGGCGGCTTGCAGGTGACCGTGTTGCTGATCCTGTTGCTCGTGGGTCAGCAACTGGATTTCGGCCCGTACTACTATCTGGGTCTGCTCGTGGCAGCCGGTTTCGGCGTCTATGAGCAATACCTGATACGCAACCGCGATCCGCAGAACTGCTTCAGGGCGTTTTTGAACAATAACTGGTTCGGCCTGGCCATATTCGCCGGGCTGGTACTGAATTTTTTATGACGAAACCATGCGGGATTGAAGTGGTCGCTTACGCGTCCAGCGTGCTGAGCGCACACGCCACACGGTTCCGGCCCTGCTGCTTCGCGGCATAGAGGGCCTCATCCGCCGCCTTGAGCAGGCCATCAGCCTGTTGTGCAGTGGAGCCGGGCAATTCGGCCGGCCGGATGGTGGCTACCCCGATCGAAACGGTTATCTCCGGCAATGATGCAGTGTCCCGTGCGGCGACGGCCCGGCGTAGCCGTTCGGCAATATCCATGGCCCCCTGGCGGTCGGTATTGCCCAGCAACATGGCAAACTCCTCACCGCCGTAACGCGCCAGCACATCGCTGCGCCGCAAGTGTGATTGCAACAGGCCGGCGATGTCACGCAGCACGGTGTCGCCCTGCTGGTGGCCCCAGGTATCGTTGATCCGTTTGAACAGATCGATATCGATAAACAGGCATGCCATGGCTTCATCGTTGCGCCCGGCCCGCTCGATTTCCTCGGTGATGCGTTGATCGAAAAACCGCCGGTTGTTGATTCCGGTCAGGCCATCCGTCAGGCCGGTGCGCTTCAGGCGCTCGTAGTTCAGGGAATTTTCCAGGCAGACGGCAACAATCGCAGCGAGGTGTTCAAGCAGTACGGTACCGGCACCGTCGATATAACGTCCCGCCGCCACACTGCCCAGGTTCAGACTGCCGAGATAGCGGCCCTGCCGTACCAGTGGCAGGATGGCAACACTGCCCAGGTCGCGGCGTTTCCCGAAATAGCGGACATGTTCGGCCGCATGCCACGGGCCAAGCATGGGGAAGAGCTGGTCAGAAGGTTGTTGCACCGATTCGGTATCAAAGCGCAACTGTTCGGGGAACTGCGTGTAATGTTCGTCAAGGATGCGGCGAATCTCGTATTCGGGATCGACGAGCATGAGACTGGTGGCATCCAGGTCAAACTCCTCGACATAATCATGTAGCAACATGTCGATGAGTTCATGCAGTTCGCCGCAACCCAGCAGGCGCAGTTCGAGTGCCTGCATGCGTTGCAGCTTGTCTTCGTTCAGGCGCGCATGGTCGAGCAGGACCCGCAACTGACGTTGCAGTTTACGGCTGTCATCACTGTCCTTGATGATGCGTTCCGGCATGGCGGGCATATGTCCAGCGTATTTATTATGGCCATGATTTAGACCCAGCTGCGCGCCCGGGTCAAGTCCCGGTCAGGATATTTGTGCGCTAGTTCACCGTGCGCGCACAACACCACACCGAGATTTCCTCGACACCCTGCCGACGCAGTTGCCGGCACAGTTCGGCGACGGTATGGCCACTGGTCATCACATCATCAACGATGGCGACATGCCGGGCGGTAACGGGCCGGCGAAACACGAATGCGCCACGCATATTGGCGCGCCGCGCGTGCAGCGGCAGGTCGCTTTGTGCCTGCGTATCGCGCCGCCGATGGCAGTGACGGGTCAGGAGCGGCAGTTGCAGCCGACGGGCAACGGGGCGGGCGATTTGCAGCGCCTGGTTGAAGCCACGTTGCCGCAGGCGCCGCGGGTGCAGCGGCACGGGCAGGATCGCATCCGGGCGCGACAGTGGATGTGCGGCAAGGCTGATGGCAAGCAGTTTGCCAAGCGTTTCCGCTATCGCCGGGTCGTTGTGAAACTTCATGCGGCAGATCAGGGCATCAAGCGGGGTGGCGTAACGCCACACGGCGTGGGTGCGGTCAAATGGCGGCGGGTGTTGCTGGCAAAGGCCGCAGCGCATGCCGGCACCACTTGATGCCAAGGGCACGCCGCAGCCGCTGCAGCTGTGAGCAAGCCATGGCAGGTCTTCGATACAGCCCCGGCACAGGCCCAGCCGCGCGTCATGGTGGCCGGGCCCTATCGCCATGCCGCACAGCTGGCAGTAGCGGGGGAGGATAAATTGCACAAAGTTTGAGCAGATGTTAACCATACTATCTCCTTGTAGTTGACAGCCGTCCTGGCATGGTTACCCTGTGCGCTACATTGTAGCGTTGATCTGCCTGGACAGACAGCCTGCCAGACCGTATGAGTGATTACCGAGGAACCCCCTATGCCCGCTGTTGAGATGCCCGTCGCACAAGCCGGTCAGGTCCTGCGCCATGACTGGCGCCGTGAGGAAATCGAGGCGCTGTTTGCCCTGCCCTTCAATGACCTGCTGTTTCGCGCGCACACTGCGCACCGCGAGCACTTCGAGCCAAACACCGTGCAGATCAGCACGCTGCTCAGCATCAAGACCGGCTCCTGCCCGGAAGATTGTGCCTATTGCCCGCAAAGCGCGCATTACAATACCGGTCTGGAAAAGGAGCGCCTGCTCGATACGCAAACCGTGCTGGCGGCAGCAGAGGCCGCGAAGCAGACCGGCGCAACGCGCTTTTGCATGGGCGCGGCGTGGCGCAAGCTGCATGACCGTGACCTGCCGGCGATGCGCGATATCATCAGTGGCGTGAAGGCGCTCGGCCTGGAGACCTGCATGACGCTGGGCATGCTGGAAAAGGAGCAGGCCAGACAGCTGCGCGAGGCCGGCCTCGATTATTACAACCACAATCTCGATACCTCGCGTGAGTATTACGGCGAGATCATCACGACCCGCACCTATGAAGATCGCCTCGAGACTTTGCGGCATGTACGCGAGACCGGCATGAGTGTCTGCAGTGGCGGCATTATCGGCATGGGCGAGGATCGCCGTGATCGCGCCGGCCTGCTTATGGAGCTGGCCAACCAGCCGGAGCACCCCGACAGTGTGCCGCTCAACCTGCTCGTGCAGGTCGAGGGCACGCCGCTCAAGGGGGTCGAGGAACTCGACCCGTTCGAGTTCGTGCGCATGATCGCCGTGGCGCGCATTCTTATGCCGCAGTCACAGGTGCGCCTGTCGGCCGGCCGGGAAAACATGAGCGATGAATTGCAGGCTCTGTGTTTCTTTGCCGGCGCCAACTCGATCTTCTACGGCGAGAAGCTGCTGACCACGCCGAACCCGGATGCCGGCCACGACCAGGCATTGTTTGACCGGCTTGGCATCACCGCGGGTAACCCGGAACCCTGTTCACACTGATATGTTTGACCTGAAGACGACGCTGGCCCGCCAGCGCGAGCGCGACCTGTATCGCTCACGCCGCGTCGCGGACAGCGCCAGCGGTGTGCGCATGCACATCGATGGCCGCGACTGCCTCGTGTTTTGCAGCAATGACTACTTGGGACTGGCCGCACACCCGGATGTCACGGCCGCGTTTATCCGCGCGGCGCAGCAACACGGTGTGGGCAGTGGTGCCGCACATCTCGTCACCGGCCACCATCGTGCCCATCATGCGCTCGAGGAAGAACTCGCCGAGTTTGTCGGACGTGAGCGGGCGCTGTTGTTCTCCACGGGTTACATGGCGAATCTCGCTGCGGTCACCGCGTTAACGGATCGCCATGATGCCGTGTTCGGTGATCGGCTGAACCACGCCTCCCTGATTGATGCCGCCCGGTTGAGCGAGGCAAAAGCTGTGCGCTATGCGCATGCTGACAGCAGGGCGCTGGATACGCGTCTCGCGGAGAGTCCCGCGAAGGACAAACTCGTGATCACGGACGGCGTGTTCAGCATGGATGGTGATCTCGCACCGCTGCCTGAACTTGCTCACTGCT
>JASFJH010000085.1:0-7877 GCA_050122215.1 Granulosicoccaceae bacterium
GGGTTCCGTGCCTTCAATCTCGGCCTCAGGGTGGTGTTTTTTCACCAAATCATCGATCTCATCGACGCGGTTCTTCGGCACATCAACCATCATAAGGAGTTCTCCATTGTCTATGGCATCCTGGAACTTCTGGATCCGAGTGTTTGGTACGTCAACGCCGATCATGGTGGACATAAGCGCACCAAAGCCGGCGCCGGCCAACCCAATCCCCAGGATCGCACCGCCCCCGAGGACTAGTCCGGCGGGAGGGATAGTGACTGCGACAATTCCAGCCAGGATCCCGGTTGCGCCACCAATCGCAATACCGCGCTCCAATGCCGGTATCACATCGCTCTTTTGAGCCAGTTTGGCTTCCGGTAGATCCTCCATAGGGGTGCCTTCTTTAGCGATTACGTGGATGTGTCGTTCCTCAACACGAGCCAGTAACAATTCATCGTTGATCTTTCTCGCGCTATCAACAGTGGGGACGAGAAAATATAGTCTTCTCATGATGTGCTCCTTTTCAATCCGTATTCTGGATAGAGATATGTCCGTACCTTGGCATTATGTTGCACAGCGAATAGGCACACAAGTGCAGTCCTTGTTAGTCCTTTTGACCGGCCCGTGACAAACTGCATTCCCGGAACGGTGCAATGTCATTAGTATTAGCCTGGCGTACATTGGGATGGCTGAAGAGGCCAATCGCGCCTTAGGGTTCAAGGGCCAACTTGATGATTAGCATCAGGGCAAGACCAGATATAAACGCAAGGAAGTTTTTAATATTGATGAGAAGATTATCGTGTTCCTTCACTTCCGGCACGAGATCGGAGGCACCGATATAGAGGAAGTTCCCGGCGGCAAAAGGTATGAGAAATGAAACGTCGAAGTTGAAAGACACAACATAAGTTAACAAACCGCCCGCGAGAAATGTTAGTGCCGACAGGACGTTGAACATCAGTGCCTTGCGCTTTTCCCAGCCACCATGCACGAGAACACCGAAATCGCCCAGTTCCTGCGGGATCTCGTGTGCGGCAGCGGCAAGCCACGCCATGATGCCCAGGCGAATATCCGCGATGAAAGTGCCCGCAATAGCCAGACCGCCAATAAAGTTATGCAATCCGTCTCCAATGAGTATCAAGTAGGTCAACGGTTTTTTGCAGCTGGCGGAAGCGCGGTGGCAGTGGTGCCAATGGAGTAGTTGTTCCAGGGCGAAGAAGGCGCTGAATCCTGCAAGGATCCATACATAGAAGGTCGTGGTGCTTCCGGATTGGGTGATCCCGGCGGGGATCATGTGAAAAAAGGCGCCTCCGATCAGGGATCCCGCGGCGAAGGCAACGAGGGGCAATATGATTCGCTGGAGGGTCTCTTCTTTCAGGACAAGGGTAATGCTTCCAACCAGCGCGATAGCACTCATCAAAAGACTGCTCCCAATGATCCACGCTAATGTACTCATTTCCCTGTAATGTCCCTCGCTGCGAGGTCTGTAGCCGATGCTGGCGCCATTTATATAAGCGCCCCTCGACAAAACCAGACAATCGCTGTTCCCCCCACGCTTGTAACCCGATGAAAACCTTCATCGGCTTGAGAGATTCCCGGTAATGCGGTTCTTGCAGCAACCGCATAGCCAAGGCACACTCAATTACTTACGCCATCCGGGCCTGAGCCGACTTGCCATGAACCTTTCCAAGTATAACGGTATCGAGAGCAAATATTAATTGATAGCGGACAAAAGGATGGGGCGAATGAAGATAGCAATTGCTGCAATGACACCGGATCTAGATGCCCGGATCGCAAAACACAGTGCACGGGCACCGTATTACCTGTTGTTTGATGAACAAGGGGAGATGCTTGAGGTGGTATCTAACCCGTTTGCCGACGACGATCGAGGCATCGCGCCACGGGTGGCGCGGTTACTTGCAGACAAGGGCGCCACCCTTCTGGTAGCCGGCGAGTTTGGCCCCAGGTTTGTGTCCGAACTTGAGGAGAGAGGGATAGACCGTCTCCAGCGCTCGGGGCAAGTGGCTGATAGCGTGCGGCAATTCATTGCCTGAGCACGGGGCTGTGAAACGGGATTCGTATTGCATGCCTTGCGTAGCCATATTTACGGTGTGGTAAATCGATTGTTTGTACATGCGCGTGGCGGAGCCCGGAACGAAATCAGCGGTTCGAAGAAGTGAACAACCGCCTTAAGGTCTGCCTATCTCCTGAAAAGCCGGAATATGGATGCATAGCTAATGTCAAACCAACAGGAGGCCTTTCTCGACCAACTCGCCCCGGGAACGCGGGCGGTGGTTATTGAATTGCAAGGCGGGCGGGGAATCGCGAGCCGCCTGGCCGGCATGGGCATTTCCCTGGGTTGCCAAATCGAGGTGCTCCAGAACCCGGGTTCCGGGCCATTGTTAGTGCTGGTGCGTGACACGCGCATTGCCCTGGGCCGCGGCGAAGCGTTGAAGATCCTGGTGAGGAAGCTGGAACGGGGGCAGCCAGATGCAGCCGAATGATCCGTCGCGGTTTGCCGCTAACCCCTCTCAACCCGAAGCAACCATCGTGGTAGGGCTTGCCGGTCAGCCCAATGTCGGCAAGTCAACCATCTTTAATCTTTTAACAGGTCTCAGTCAGCACGTGGGCAACTGGCCTGGCAAGACGGTCGAGCGCAAGGAAGGCACGCTCTCCCGTAACAGCACGCGCCTGCGTATTGTCGATCTGCCAGGGACCTACAGTCTGACCGCCAATTCTGAGGAAGAACGTATTACGCGCGACTTTATTGTTCATGAGGAGCCTGATGTCATCGTGCTGATTGCGGATGCCTCGGCACTGGAACGGAATCTCTACCTGCTGGCAGAACTGCTCGTGCTGCCAGTGCCCGTGGTGCTGGGGCTGACTATGATGGCTGTGGCCGAAGCACAGGGCATTCACATCGAACCGCATGTGTTAGAGGCCGCGCTCGGATTGCCCGTGATCCCCCTGGTTGCGACCAGGAACCAGGGGGTTTCTCAACTCATCGCGACGGCTGAACGACAGGCGCGGGCGCCTGCAAGCTTCAGGCCCACCCGGCCGGAGATCGCAGACCCCCACCGGGATGTGCTGCTCCAGGTCCGTACTCTGCTGAGCGACTATGTTCCCGCCCCCTATGCCGAGGACTGGATTGCCCTCAAACTGCTTGAGGGCGACACGGAGATTACCGACATGGTTCAGACGTGGATGCCTGAAAGTAACTGGGCATCGATCACGGACTTGCTCAAGGAACACGAGGACGCGGTGCTGGATATAGCCAGCGGCCGTTACGATTGGATCGCACGGATGGTGCGTGCGGCGGTGATGCATCCCGGCCTTGGGCAGATCAGCCTGACCGACCGCCTGGACCGGGTAGCGGTGCATCCACTCTGGGGTTTGTTGCTGCTGCTGGTCATGCTCGCCGCGGTCTTTTGGCTGACCTTCACTGTTGCCGCGCCGATTCAGCATTGGCTGGATGTTTATATTGTCGAACTGCTCCAGGGCTGGCTTGCGGCAACGCTTGTGAACGCGCCCCCGCGGCTGGCGGATTTGCTGGTTCACGGGGTACTTGGTGGAGCGGGGATCGTGGTTACCTTTGTGCCCATTATGGTTATATTTTTTACTGTACTCGCCTTTCTGGAGGACACCGGTTACCTGGCGCGTGCGGCCTATGTGATGGACCGCTTCATGCATTTTCTTGGTTTGCACGGCAAGAGTTTTCTGCCCTTGTTTCTAGGCTTCGGCTGCAATGTGCCCGCCGTGATGGGCGCGCGGGTAATCGACTCGCGAAGTGGACGGCTTCTCACGATCCTGCTGGCGCCACTCGTACCCTGCAGCGCCCGACTGCTGATATTGGCACTGTTGACGCCGGTTTTTTTCGGCAATCAGGCGGTCGTGGTTTCCTGGGGCCTCGTGTCGCTGAATATACTTGTTCTTGCCATTGTCGGGATCGCCCTCAACCACACGGTGTTCCGGGGGCAGCATGCGGCATTTATCATGGAATTGCCGCTTTATCATCGGCCCAGCCTGCGTTCGATTGGACATTTCGTGTGGAACAACACCTGGGCCTTCCTGCGTAAGGCCGGGACGATCATACTGCTGGTCTCGATCGTTGTCTGGGCGCTCAGTAGTTTCCCGGGTCATGATGTCGAACAGAGTTACCTGGCCCGCTTCGGACAAAGCCTGACGCCCATTGGACAACTCATGGGGATGGACTGGCGTTTGATCGTAGCGCTGCTCAGCAGCTTCATCGCCAAGGAAAATGCCATTGCTACCCTGGGGATTCTTTACGGTGCAGGCGAGAATGGTACGGGGCTCGCCGACACGATGGTCACAGTTGTATCGCCGGCAACGGCCCTGTCATTCCTGGCCGTGACCATGCTTTTTATTCCCTGTGTCGCGACGGTGGCGGTCATGCACCAGGAAACACGAAGCTGGCGCTGGACCCTGTTTGGTGTGCTCTTATTGCTGGTGATCGCACTAAGCGCCGGCGTGATCGTGTATCAGGGGGCCCGGTGGCTGGGGATTGGAGTGTAACGTGCTCGAAATACTATTGCGCATCGTGGCGTCGAAGGGAACAGAATGCAGCTTTGAGCTTGCGCACAGGCTGGACGTCAGTCACGCGCTCATGGAAAACATGCTCGATGAGTTGACGCGGCAAGGTTATCTGAAGGTCGTGGTTGGGGGACGTCCGGTTCCTTGCGAGCGCTGTCCCATGCATACGGCATGCATGTTCCAGGGGCGGCCACGGATCTGGGCGTTAAGTCCAAAAGGCGAGAGCTTGTTGGCCAGGCGGGCAGAGGCGAGGGCGAGTTAGTGCTTTTATCCTTTCGGCGATATTCATTGACATCCTCCAGGTTATCTATCCAGTCAATGGAATGGTGGTAATAACCCAAATGACCCGAGCCCGGCAATTTAACAAACCGCTTCGTGGTAAACGACTTTTAGTCTGCGGCAAGGGTGGCAGTGGCAAGAGCACTGTAGTTGCCCTGATGGCAACCATTCTGCAGCGTAAAGCGTACGAGGCTATAGTTCTGGACGGTGACGCCTCCAACCCCGAGGGGCTGGTGCGGTTGTTGTTCGGTTTGGGCGTAGAAGGAGAACCAAAACCACTCATAGAATTTTTCGGTGGCATTAATGTCGTAACCTGTCCGGTCGATGATCCATCGCCTCTTACCCGGATCAATGATTCAGTTCCTGTTCCGGAACGCAGGGTTGATCTATTTAAAGAGATATCCCCTGACTACTATCTCCGACAGGGCAGCATGACATTGTTGCAGGTGGGGAAGATCGAAACATACGGGCAGGGATGCGATGGGCCACTGGAGAAAGTAGTCAGGGACTTTATGGTGGAAGGTGATGCGGTAAACCTGATTGACATGAAAGCCGGTGTCGAACATTTCGGCAGAAAGATACCCGATAGAATGGATATCATCCTCGGGGTACTGGATGACACCCTCGAATCTGTTTCCATTGCGAAAAGGATGGAGGAGTTTTGTCAGGAGGCGGGTATCAGGAATTTCTGGTTAATCCTGAACAAGATCGCTTCGGAAGAGATCGAGTCCTTGATCATGGAAAAATTGTTGAGCCTTGGGGGCAAAGTCATTGGTTCGATATCCCACGATCAGGAACTGATAAAGGCGGGTTTATCCGGGGACACCCTTGGCGAGTGCAAGGCCCTGGATGAGGTTGAGCGTATCGTGGAACGACTTGAGCAGGTGGTTTCGTTCCAGGATGAGACCAAATAAAGGATGCTGCCAATATTCATGTCCAATCGCATTGAGTGTAGAACCGGGCCTGGACACGCTATCATTGGATTAATACAGAGGCATTGTTAATGCGTTTGCCGCGATGCTGACTTATCCAGTTTGGCTATTATGTAAACCAGACATATCGGAGGAGCTAATGGAAGGTTACCAGAACATTCTGTGCGCAACGGATTTTTCCCCTCACAGCCAGGTTGCAGCAGAGCGTGCCGCGCAACTTGCCAAGCAATATGGTGCGCAGTTGACTTTGCTGCATGTCGTAGAAAACTTTCCCGAAGACAGGTCCAATGTTCAGATCGCGCCAGAAGATGTCGATCCGGTGGCGTACCGAAAAGAACAGGCGGGTGCATCACTGGCAGAGCTTGCCCGTCACCTGGGGCGTAACGATGCCGGACAGGAGATTCGTTTCAGCCCCCATTCAGCCAGGCACGAAATCGTCCATTTTGCCAGAGAGCGGAATGTCGATCTGATCGTGCTCGCGACCCACGGTCACCACGGTATCACCGCCCTCCTGGGGTCCACGGCAAACGGTGTGGTGCACAGTGCGCCTTGTGAGGTGCTGGTTGTGCCCGCCACTGAAGATGGCGCATCCCGTTAAGGCGCAATGTGCAAGTATGTTTTACGCCGCTAACAGCGTGATATAACCATCGGCAACGCGTCACAACAGTAATCTTCGTGAAACCGGGGGACATCCCCAAATCGATGAATTACACGAGGCCCGGTATTACGAGGTGCTGGCGAACGGGGAGGTGCGTTGTACCCTGTGTCCGCATGACTGCCGCATCACTGACGGCGGCCGCGGCGCATGCGGTGTTCGCTACAACAAGAAGGGCACGCTGTACACGCTGGTTTACGACAGGGTGGTGTCGCGAACCGTAGAAGCGGTGGAGAAAAAGCCGCTATACCACTTCTATCCTGACTCAACCGCCTATTCCCTTGGCACAGTGGGCTGCAACCTGCGTTGCGCCTTCTGCCAGAACTGGCAGATCTCCCAGTGGCCGAAGGAACATTTGCCGAAGCGACTCGGCCCGAGCGGCGAGATCGAAACCCGGGAGCCTGTCTGCCCACGGCTCGCTGAACTGGAGGAGGCCATTCCCGGTGAGCGGGTGACGCCGCAGGCTATCGTCGAAGCCGCACTTGCCGCCGGCGCCACCTCGATCGCCTACACCTACACGGAGCCGACCATCTTCTATGAGCTGGCCTATGATACGGCGGTGCTGGCCCGAGAGCAGGGGCTGAAGAATATCTTCGTCACCAGTGGCTATATCAGTGAAGCACCGTTGCGCGAACTGGCGACGGTACTGGATGCGGTCAATGTCGATATCAAGTTCTTCAAGGAACAAAGCTACCGGCACATCAGCCGGGTGCGTATGCAGCCTATCCTTGATGCGATCCGTCTGTATTATGAACTGGGTGTGTGGCTGGAGGTGACGACGCTTGTCATCCCCGGGGTAAACGACACTGATGAAGAGCTAAAGGCCATCGCCGAGTTTGTGCATTCAGTGGGCGTCGAGGTGCCCTGGCACGTTTCGCAGTTTTACCCCGCATATAAAATGCTCGACCGGCCCGTCACGTCCCTGGAAACCCTGCGCCGGTCCGGCGACATCGGCAGGGCCGCCGGGTTGCGCTATGTCTACGAGGGCAATGTGCCCGGCGAGAAAGGTGAGAATACCTATTGTTATCAATGTGGTTCATTATTGATCGATCGCTATGGCTTCTATGTTCGCGCCAATCGTATCCACAATGGCTGTTGTCCCGACTGCGGCGCACCGATTGACGGTGTCGGCATGAGCGCGGAGAGGGAAGGAGAAAGTTGAACGCAATGTCCGTGGAAAGATGGCATATTGGCTGTGAGCTTGGGCAGGGCGAAGTCATGCAAGAACGTTTCGAATAGAAAAGGGCAGGGTCATACCGGTTCCGCATACTGTCCCTGTTTATCTTTCTATAGGGTGGATTGCAAATACAACAGCAATCAATCCCACCCGTGACGGGTCAAGCCCGGTTTGCCTTGACCACGACAAAAGCACCCTGACCGTAACCTGCACGCAGGGGTTCGATCTCGCGGGTCTCCTCCAGCGTCTTCGACAGGGTTTGTACCCAGACAGGTGCGGTGAAGCCCGACTCATGCAGCAGTCGTTC
>JASFJH010000086.1:0-7843 GCA_050122215.1 Granulosicoccaceae bacterium
GAGTTTGGCCTTGAGCTGGTCGAAGGCGCGGCGCAGGGCACCATCCCCGGCCGGCTCCATGTGTTCGACAATGAGCTGGTACTCGCCGCGCGCCTCGTACAACCCGATATTGGCCCGGATCAGCACTTGCATGCCATTTTCCGGCTCGAAATCGATGAGCCGGTTACGCATGCGGAACATCGCGCAGCGTACCTGGGCCTTCGCATCCTTCAGTGAAAAATACAGGTGGCCCGAGGCCGGGCGGGCCAGGTTCGAGATTTCACCTTCTACCCATAGCAGGGCGAAACTGCCTTCGAGGACCTGTTTCACCTCGCGGTTTAACTGAGAGACGGTCAGGATATCGCGCTGTGGTGCGGTGACGGCATTCATATTCACCATGATAGCGGATTGTCTTTGACGGGTCTCGCCGCTGCGCGAGCGGCCATAAAAAAGGCCGGGCGATTGCCCGGCCTTTGCGCTATTCCGTGGAGGAATAGAGGATATTAGTGAAGGCTGGCATGTGAAGCATTTTTCTCAGCCAGAGCCTGGGCCTTGCCCATTTCGCCCTGATGCTTGGCCTTGCCAGCCAGTTTTTCGGCAGTTTCGTAATCACCCTTCTTGTAGGCAGCTTTTGCCTTGCCAATCATCTTGAAGGTGTCACGCCATTCACCACCGACCTTTTGTGCGGCAATTGTGGCATTTACAGCGTCATTGATAGTCGCGGCAGCGGATTTCTTGTCAGCAGCACTCGCAGACAGGGATGTAGCAGCGAACAGGGTGGCAGCTGCCAAAACGGCTAATTTATTCATTACTGGTTCTCCTCCGGAGTATGTACCCGTTTTTGAGTACAAATCGTTATGTTTTTATGTCTGGCGGGCAAAAATACTCGCCATTTCGTCGACATCCATAGGCTACCGAGTTTACCGGGCCCGCGTCAAACTCTATAATTATTCCCTTATTGACACGGGTTGCCGGCCAGCGCGCCGAGGCCCCTCAGCCACTGGATTGCCTGCATGCGGATTATCGAAGAAGCCCTTACATTTGATGATGTTTTACTCGTCCCGGCCCACTCCACGGTCCTGCCGAAAGAGGTCAGCCTGGCGACGAGGCTGACCCGGGATATCACCCTGAATATTCCGCTGGTCTCGGCCGCCATGGATACCGTCACCGAGGCCCGGCTGGCGATAGCCATGGCCCAGGAAGGGGGCATAGGCATTGTCCACAAGAATATGACCCCGGCCGAGCAGGCCGACGAGGTCCGCAAGGTGAAGAAATTTGAAAGCGGGGTGATCAAGGACCCGATCACGGTTTCGCCGGACCTGACTATCAAGGAACTGATTGACTTAACAATCAAAAACAAAATTTCCGGCGTGCCGGTCGTGGATCGCGGCGAGCTGGTCGGGATTGTCACGAGCCGTGACCTGCGTTTCGAGACCCGCCTGGATGCACCGGTCAAGACCATCATGACGCCGAAGGACAAGCTCATTACCGTGCGGGAGGGCGCGAGCCGTGACGAGGTGGTCAGCCTGCTGCACAAGCACCGTATCGAGAAGGTGCTCGTCGTCAACGATGATTTCGAACTGAAGGGCCTGATCACGGTCAAGGACATCCAGAAGGCCACCGAGAAGCCGTATGCCAGCAAGGATGAGCAGGGCCGCCTGCGCGTCGGTGCGGCCGTGGGCGCAGCACTGGACGACGAGCGTGTCCACTCCCTGGCCGAGGCCGGTATCGATGTGATCGTCGTGGATACGGCGCATGGTCACTCGCAGGGCGTACTCGACAAGGTCAGATGGGTGAAAAAGACCTACCCGGATGTGCAGGTGATCGGCGGCAATATCGCCACCGCGGCGGCCGCCGCAGCGCTGCGCGATGCCGGCGCGGATGCGGTCAAGGTCGGTATCGGCCCGGGCTCAATCTGTACCACGCGTATCGTCGCCGGTATCGGTGTGCCGCAGATCACGGCGGTCTCCAATGTGGCCCGGGAACTGGCCAAGAGTGGCGTGCCGCTGATTGCCGATGGCGGTATCCGCTTCTCCGGCGACGTTTCCAAGGCCCTCGCGGCTGGCGCCTACAGCGTAATGATGGGCGGCCTGTTTGCCGGTACCGACGAGGCACCGGGTGAAGTCGAGTTATTCCAGGGGCGTTCCTACAAGTCGTACCGGGGCATGGGGTCACTCGGTGCGATGGGAGAGAAGGAGGGTTCCAGTGACCGTTACTTTCAGGAAACCTCGGAAAAGGACAAGCTCGTGCCGGAGGGTATCGAGGGCCGTGTGCCCTACAAGGGCACGCTGCTCAACATCATTCACCAGTTGCTCGGCGGCGTGCGCGCCAGCATGGGTTACACCGGCTGTGCCAATATGGACGAGATGCGTACCAGGCCCGAGTTTGTAAGGGTGACCAATGCAGGCATGCGGGAAAGTCATGTGCACGATGTGACAATCACGAAGGAAGCGCCGAATTACAGAGCAGAATGATAGAAATATTTTACGGCCCGCACGCAGCGGGCCATTTTGATTATTAACCTGATTAACGGGAAGATCACACTTGAGCCAGAACATTCACGCTGATCGCATTCTTATTCTCGACTTCGGTTCGCAGTACACGCAGCTGATCGCACGTCGTGTGCGCGAGGCAGGGGTGTATTGCGAGATCCATCCCTGGGACATGGAAGCCGGTTATCTCGACGAGTTCAAACCGAAGGGCATCATCCTGTCCGGAGGCCCGGAAACGGTGACCGTCGAACAAGCGCCGCGTGCCGCACAGGAAGTCTTCGAATACGGTGTACCGGTGTTCGGTATCTGCTACGGCATGCAGACCATGGCCGCACAACTCGGTGGCAAGGTCGCCGGTACCGCGCATCGCGAGTTTGGTTATGCGCAGGTGCGCGCGCGCGGTCACTCGGAGTTGCTGCGTGACATTGAAGATCACAGCAGTCCGGAAGGTTATGGCCTGCTCGACGTCTGGATGAGTCATGGCGATCGCGTTGACGAACTGCCGGAGGGTTTCAGCGTCATAGCCGAAACCGACAATGCGCCGCTGGCGGGTATGGCCGATGAGGTACGCAAGTTTTACGGTGTACAGTTCCACCCGGAAGTGACGCACACGAAACAGGGCCAGCGCATCATCGAACGCTTCGTGCACACGATCTGTGGCTGCGGCAACCTGTGGACGCCGGGCAACATCGTTGAAGACAGTATCGCGGCGGTACGCGAACAGGTCGGTGATGGCAAGGTCGTGCTGGGCCTGTCCGGCGGGGTTGATTCGTCCGTGGTGGCCGCGATGCTGCACAAGGCCATTGGTGATCAGTTGACCTGCGTGTTCGTCGATAACGGCCTGCTGCGTTACAAGGAAGGTGATCAGGTTATGGCGACCTTTGCCCAGCACATGGGTGTGAAGGTGATCCGCGTTGATGCCGAGCAGCGTTTCCTTGATGCCCTGAAGGGCGTGTCTGATCCGGAAGCAAAGCGCAAGGTTATCGGCAACCTGTTCATCGATATCTTCGAGGAAGAGGCACTCAGGCTGCAGGATGTGAATTTCCTCGCACAGGGCACGATTTACCCGGATGTAATCGAGTCGGCCGGCTCGAAGACCGGCAAGGCACATGTGATCAAGTCACACCATAACGTCGCCGGTCTGCCGGATTACATGAAGCTGGAACTTGTTGAACCGTTACGTGAACTGTTCAAGGACGAGGTGCGCAAGATCGGCGTTGAACTCGGCTTGCCGGCCGACATGATCTACCGTCATCCCTTCCCGGGTCCGGGACTGGGCGTGCGTATCCTCGGTGAAGTGAAAAAGGAATATGCCGATATCCTGCGCCTGGCCGACGATATTTTTATCTCCGAGCTGCGCAAGCACGACCTGTATGACAAGGTCAGCCAGGCCTTTGCCGTGTTCCTGCCGGTCAAGTCGGTTGGCGTCATGGGCGATGGCCGTCGCTACGACTACGTGGTTGCGCTGCGTGCGGTGGAAACCATCGATTTCATGACCGCGCGCTGGGCGCACCTGCCGTACGAATTTCTTGACCACGTGTCACGCAGGATCATCAACGAGATCGATGGCATTACGCGTGTGACCTATGACATATCCGGCAAGCCGCCGGCAACCATCGAGTGGGAATGAACCAAGTTTGCAGTACTCAGTTTGCAGTTATCAGTGATGGAATGTTTTTCTGCCAACTGATAACTACCAACTATTTACCCGCCAACTGATTACTCATGACTGATTTTTTCACACCTGACGAGTTGTTCATGCAACGTGCGCTGGAGCTGGCGCAACGTGCCGAGCAGCACGGCGAGGTGCCGGTCGGTGCGGTACTGGTCAAGGACGGCGAGATCATCGCCGAGGGCTGGAATCATCCCATCAGCAGTAATGATCCGACCGCGCATGCAGAGATTGTCACACTGCGCGAGGCGGCAGCAAAACTTGAGAATTACCGCCTCGTTGATACGACACTGTATGTGACACTAGAACCCTGCATCATGTGCATGGGCGCGATTATTCACGCCCGTGTGAAGCGACTTGTGTTTGGTGCCACTGATCCGAAGGCCGGTGCGGCCTGCACCGTGTATACGATCCCGGCGGATCGCAAACTCAATCACCATGTGGAGGTTGAAGGCGGGGTGCTCGCCGGGCAATGTGGCAATTTACTTACGGAATTTTTCCGGCAGCGCCGCCAATAAAGAATATAGGGGAGCCAGTTATGCGTAATACAGTCACACTTGTTCTTGTCCTGCTTTTGTCGGCCTGTACTGACAGGGAAGAACCGCCCGCGCAAGCGGTACAGTTAACCCCGTACCCGCCTTCCAGTGTTGAAATGGAAGTGCAGCAGGTGTCAAAGCATGTGTACTACGTGCAGGGGGCGGCAGGTGTTGCCACGGATAATGAAGGCTTTATATCCAATGCCGGTTTTGTGGTCACCGGCGATGGTGTGGTGGTATTCGATAGCCTGGGTAGCCCGTCACTCGCGCAGAAGATGCTGGGCAAGATCCGCGAGATAACGGATCAACCTGTGCGGCGCGTGATCGTCAGTCATTACCACGCCGATCATATATATGGTTTGCCGTTGTACAGGGAGCTGGGCGCGGAGATTTATGCACCGGCCGGCAGTAGCAAATATATCGATTCACCCCAGGCAATAGAACGTCTCGAGGAACGCCGTTTTTCACTTTCTCCATGGGTGGATGAACGCACCTATGTGGTCAAGCCGGATCATTTTCTTTCGCAAAGCACGCAATTCAGTCTGGGCGATGTGGACTTTACTGTCTCGATAGTTGGCGCAGCCCATTCTGATGATGATCTGACCTTGTATGTAGAACCGGATCGTGTGCTTTTTTCCGGTGATATCATTTTTGAAGGCCGTGTTGCCTACCTCGGCGATGCGGACACGAAACGCTGGTTAGAAACGCTCGAGAAGATGGAAACAGACCAACTGGTTGCCCTGATTCCCGGGCATGGTCCGGCCGCCAGCGATCCGAATGCCGCGATCAGCCAGACGCGCCGCTATCTCGCCTACCTGCGCGAACAAATGGGCAGGGCGGTTGATGAACTACAGGACTTTGATTCGGCCTACGCGGCAACGGACTGGTCGGAATTCGAAAACCTGCCGGCCTTCGAGGCAGCAAACCGGCGTAATGCCTACCAGGTCTATCTCTCGATTGAACGTGAACAGCTGGGCACGCAATAGCGCAATAGCGGCCCAGGCTTTACAGGGCAGATGGATCCAGGTTCAGTACATCGGCCGATTCAATCGTGACCGGTGGCTCAGTCTGCTCGGTATACCAGACCAGGATATCGTAGTAGCTGCGGATGTTTTCCACGTACTTGAGTGGTTCACGACCACGCGCGTAACCATGTTTGGTTTTCTGGTACCACTTTTTACGGCTCAGTAACGGCAGGTTTTTTTTCACGTCTTTCCAGCTGTCCGGGTCACCGCCGCGGATCTCCGTGATGACGCGGGCATCTTCAAGATGACCATAGCCAACATTATAGGCGGCCAGTCCCATCCAGATACGATCCGGCTCGGGGATATCCGGCGGGATCTTGCCTATCATCATGGATACATACCTGGCACCGCCCTCAATACTCTGTTGCGGATCGAGGCGGTCTGCGATGCCGACATACTCGGCCGTATTCGTGGTCAGCATCATCAGGCCACGCACCCCCGTGGGTGAACGTGCCTTCGGGTTCCAGTGTGATTCCTGGTAGCCGATCGCGGCCAGCAGTCGCCAGTCGATGTTGTTTTCTTCAGCGGCGAGTTCAAAATCATCCCGGAATTCGGGCAGACGTTGCAGGATATGAAGCATGTAGGTACGTGTCCCCACATAGTCGAAGCGATCTACATGACCGTAGTAACGTTCCTGGAGAATTTTCAGCTCGCCGCTTTCTTTCATGCGGCTGATGAAGGAGGAGGCTACCTGGTACAAGGAATTGTCAGCCTGGCGCGAAAAGGCCCAGGCCAGTTGTTGCGGCTCACTTATGTCGAAGGCGACATTGAGTTCCGGGTAGAAACGGCGGCTCAGCGCGAATTCATTCGAATCGGCAATGCTGTAATCAATCACCTGTTCCCAGACCAGGTGGAGCAACTCGTCGCTTTCCAGTTCCGGGTTCTCGACCCACTCGAGATCGGGGTAAGCGGCCTGCAGGGCCTCGAGTTGTTCGACATGGCTGCTGTCCGCAACCACCTCAACGTGCCGGCCGACCAGGTCAGCGATTTCGTCTGGTTTCAGGCCTTCGCCCATGCGGTACACGAGTTGCTGGGTGATCTCCTGGTAGGGTGGGGTAAAACGCACCCAGTGCTGGCGCGACTCGGTCACGGTCAATCCGGCGGCGGCAAAATCGACTTCGCCCCGGTTGACCAGTGCGAGGATGTCCGACAGGTTCGATGGCGTGAGGATTTTCAGTTCAACGCCGAGTTCGTCTGCAAAGCGCCTGGCGAGGTCGTATTCAAAACCGGTCGGGCCGTCCGGGCCTTCGTAGTAGGTGGTCGGGCTGTTGCGCGTGGCGACCACGAGCACACCGCTCTTTTTCACGCGATCGAGGTGGTTTTTGGGCTGATCGCAGCCCGACATAACCGCGAACAGGCCGGAAAGCATGAGTCCCGCCATCAGTCGTGTCATCCCTGCCTTGTACAAATCGCTACCCCCTGGCCTGTACATTACATTCTAATAGAGTCTCGCCCGCTTCACACGAACACCGGCTGGTTGGACATCAGAAATTACATTAAGTGCAATACACTAGTTCCTTTAAATCAATATGTTAAAGATAAATTCAAGAAACGATATTACCCTGCTGCCGATCATCCCCGGTCGAGGCCTGTTGCGCTGACTCGACATATTGCCGGGCATCGCTCAGCTTCTGGACGGCCTCCAACTCACACTTTGTCGAAGTCGCCGCCGTAGCGAAACTCGTGATGCTGGCGAACAGGAGGAGTAACAGGGTGTTCAGGAATATATGCATGGCCAGGCATTATTAGTAGTTGTGTATGGCAATGCTAGCATTTTGCGCTGGTTAACACAGCGCCGACAGGACACCCTGGCGCCGTGATCTCATTGCAAGCACCTGTTATCTGGGGTAATCTTGCGCGCCTGTTTTTCAGAGGGTTGCCAAGCGGTTGCCCGGCCTAGCGAAGGCTGTCCGGATAATTGATGAAAAAACGTTTTGGAGAGGTGGTCGCTCTCGGCCATCCCTGGCCTTCGCGACACTTGCACATCCTTGTGCGGCGTCCGAGTGGTTGTAGAGAGTACCGGGGTTTATCCGGATAATTGATGAAAAACAGTTTTGGAGAGGTGTCCGAGTGGTTGAAGGAGCACGCCTGGAAAGTGTGTATACGGTAACCCCGTATCGAGGGTTCGAATCCCTCCCT